>NZ_JBJMQP010000207.1:0-35811 GCF_045802625.1 Hyalangium sp.
CACCGCCGGAACCACAAGAGTCCCCAGAGCCCCACGGCCAAGGCCAGCCCCAGCATCACGGCTCGAGTGACGACGGCGAAGCTCTGGGCGCCTCGGGACTGGAAGAAGCCGCTGAGCCAGGCGTCGATCTGTCGAAGCAGCCGCTGGAGCAGATCCGTGTTGCGCTTGCGAGCCTGGGAGAACTCAGGCCGATCGAGGATGGCTCGGAGCCGGTCGGGAGCGCTCGTGGGGGCGGACGCCGGAGGGCGCGCCGCGGCTTCCTGGAGCTCACAAGCCGCACGCAGCCGGGTCACCACGTCGCGGGCGAGCTGCTCGGCGGGAACCTCTCCAGCGGGGCGCAGGGGGAGCCCCCCGGAGCGCGACTCGATGCCTTCGATGATGACGGCCAGCTCGCTGGGACGGCTGTGCGCGGTCTCCTCGATGAGCCGGACATTCGCCTCCAGGTCCGCGCACGGCACCGAGGCGAGGAGCAGGGGGAGGACGAGGGTCAGCACGTGGCACCCATGAGAGCAAATCCCATCAGGCAGTGGGGCGGAGGGTGTCGAGGCGGCGTTCGAGATCCAGCCCTTCCCGGCGCATCCGCATGTCCAGGTAGAACATGGCGGAGAAGACCAGGGCCAGGGGCGTGAAGATGGACTGCCCCAGCACCTGGAACAGCTCCACGGGGACGAGCAGGGCCTGCGGAATCGGGTGGGCCGCGGCGGCGGAGGGATTGGTCAGATGGCCGTAGGCGCCCCGGACGATCCAGGAAGGGAGGCTGAAGAGGAGGGTGACGGCGATCAGGATGCCGGACACGGCGGTGAAGAGGATCATCGCCCGGACCTTCACGCGGCCCGTGAAGCCCGGAGCCACGCGGCCGGCGATGAGCGCGCCCGAGCGCCGGAAAGCGGCCAGGGCGGACAGATCCTCCATCGCGAACACCGGCGCGAGGAGGGAAAAGCGCAGGAAGTACCAGAGGAACGCGGCGATCATGCCCAGGATGATCAAGAGCCCTCCACCCACGAGGATGAGGATGCCCGCGAGCGCGGCGCCGGAGCTGGAGCCACTTTTTCCCAGGACCGAGCCCAGCACGAACAGGATGACCCCTGGGAGCATCAGTAGCAGGCCGATGCCGAGGCCCCAGAGCAGGGTCAGGAGGTAGGCGCCCGTGAAGGAGCCCAGGCGCTGCAAGCCTCGGCGCAGTCCATCCGTCGGCCGAGCCGCCTCGCCAAGCTGGAGAGGTACCACGTACCGGGTCATGACGAGGGTGGCGAGCCAGTAGCTCCAGATGAGCACGACCCAGAGGGCGGAGGCGGCCAGCATCATCGTGCCCAGGTCCCTGAAGACGCTGGTGGGATCGTCCTTCATGCGTTCCTCGACCACCTTGTTGCCCTGCATGAAGAGGTTGGTGCGCTCGAGGGTGAGGGTGATGCCCTTGGTGAAGATGTAGTTGACCAGCTCGAAGCCGAGACAGAGGACGAAGAGCGGCTTGAGGTGGGTCCGCCAGAAGATGGCGGAGCGGTCGATGAGCTCGCCCAGGGCGAGCGGACGCAGATCCTTGATACCGGAGGGAGGGCTCACAGGCAGAGCAGCATACCGCGACTCCCTCAGGGCGAACGCAGCAGGGCGCGGGCTACGGCGGCGGGAGCGTCGGCTTCCAGGACGGCGGAGATGACCGCGAAGCCATATGCGCCCGGCAGGAGAGCGGCTCTCTCGGGGGAGAGGCCTCCCAGCGCCAGGGCCGGGCAGCTCAGGACCGCCGCCAACGCCTGGAAGCCTGAGGGGCCCAAAGGGGGACGGGTGTCTCCCGGCTTCGAGCCTGGCGCGTACACGGGGCTGACCAGCGCCAGGTCGGCGCCCCGGGCGAGCCGAGCCTCTTCCTCGTCATGGACCGCGACGCTGATCTGCCGCCCGGCGGGCAGGTGAGGGCGGACGTCTTCGACGGTGAGGCCCTGGGCGGGGAGGTGCAGGTGCGCGCCGACCAGGAGCGCTACCTCCAGCCGGCCGTTGACAAAGAGCGGGTTGCCTCGGGCGTGGCACAGCTCCGCGAGCCACCGCGCTTCTTCCAGGAAGGTGCGCGCGGAGGCCTCGGGGTGGCGGTGTTGGACCGCGACCTCAGGTCCTGCCTCCAGCGCGCGCTCCAGGGCCGAGAGCAGCCGGGCCCGAGGAAGCCGCCAGTCGGTGATGACGATCAGCCGAGGGGCGGCGGGCACTACTCGACGAGCCCTTGAAGAGGACTGGAGGCGGTGGCGTACGCCTTGCGAGGGATGCGGCCCGCGAGGAAGGCATCGCGTCCGGCTTCAACAGCCTTGCGCATGGCGACGGCCATGCGAACCGGATCCTTGGCGCCAGCGATGGCGGTGTTCATCAGCACGCCGTCCACGCCGAGCTCCATGGCGATGGCCGCATCCGAGGCCGTGCCCACTCCCGCGTCGACGATGACCGGGACCTTCACGATCTCGCGGATGAGGCGGATGTTGTGGGGATTGCGGATGCCGAGCCCCGAGCCGATAGGCGCCGCCAGCGGCATCACGGCGGCGCAGCCCAGATCCTCCAGCTTGCGCGCGGTGATGGGGTCATCGGTGGTGTAGGGCAGGACGGTGAAACCCTCCTTCACGAGGATGCGCGCGGCCTTCAGCGTCTCCTCGACGTCCGGGTAGAGGGTCTTCTCATCCCCGAGCACCTCGAGCTTCACCCACTTGCTCATACCCAGCTCCTCGGCCAGGCGGCAGGTGCGCACGGCGTCCTCGGCGGTGTAGCAGAGGGCGGTGTTGGGCAGCAGGCGCATGCGAGAGGTGTCGATCCAGCTCATCAGCGACGCCTCACCGCGGGCCGTGAGGTCCAGGCGGCGGACGGCCACGGTGACCATCTCGGCGCCGGAGGCCTCATGGCAGCGCTTCATCACCTCGTGGCTGAGGTACTTGCCCGTGCCGACGATGAGCCGCGACTGGAAGGTGACCCCCGCGATGGTGAAAGGGATGTCTTGGACGCTCATTGTGTTCTCCTACCCGCCACCGACGAAGGTGACGATCTCCACGCGATCGTGCGGCTGGAGGCGGTGCTCGGGGTGGTGGGCGCGGCGGACCACCTCCGCGTTCACCTCGACCGCCACGCCCGGGCCTCCGCCGATGCGCAGCAGCTCGAGCAGGGCCGCGAGGGTGGTTCCCTCGGGCACCTCACGCGCTTCTCCGTTGACCCATACCTCCACCGGTGGCCGCTCCTTGCCTGGACGCCGACGCAGTACAAGTGCTCCCCCCGGCTGTCAACGCGCAGAGACCTGCTGCGGCCCGGGAAGGGGCCGCTATACTGGTTGCTATGCACACTGCGACCCGGCAGCTTGCTGCTTCCGTTCTGGCGTTGACGATTGCCCTGCCCGCGGCGGCGGCTGAACCCAAGGAGTCCGCGCCCGCTCAGGAGCCGAAGGCCGCTCCAGCTGCGGCGCTGGATGCGCCCACGCGCGAGCCCGAGCCCTTCATCCACGGTCATCGCTACGCCTACGTCGCGGGCGGCGTCCTGCTGCTCGGAGGAGTGGGGTTCGGCTTCTTCGCGCGGGGAGAGTCGAAGCGGGCGGAGAGCCTGGAGACGGCCCGCGAGTCCCGCATCGCGCTGGACCGGGCGCACACGGCTGCCGCGACTTCGAACATGATGTATGGGCTGGCGGGGTTGACGATCGCCTACGGCCTGTTGATGGAGTTCCTTCCGGAGCCAGCTGCTAACGCGGCGAGCCTCACCTACCACTTCTGAAGAGGGCGCGTGGACGCAAGGCTGACAGGTGGTTTCCTCGCGCTCGCGGCCGTGCTGACGGCCGCGGGTTGCATCATTTCCCAGGACCAGGTGGCGGGGCGTGCATGCTCGGCCGACGCGGACTGTCCCGAGGACTATGTGTGCGGTGGGCCGGAGGGCCAGCGCTTCTGTGAGGTCATCTATCCCCCGCCTCCGGTCTCGTCGCCGGATGGAGGCACGGATGGGGGCGTGGTGCCCACGTACTGCCGGGATGTGCAGCCCATCCTCGCCGCCAACTGCACCTCCAATTGCCACGGGGCGGTGAGTACGGTCAGTGGCCACCCCGAGTTCCGGCTGGACTACTACGAGTCGCCGGACGGAGGGGGGCCTATGGGCGCCAAGGACATGGCCCCGCGCATCAAGGTTCGCGCCTTCGATCAGAGGACCATGCCGCCCATCGGCAATCCGGCGCCCACCGATGCCGAGCGTGCGGTGCTGGGGCGGTGGGCGGCGGGTGGGGCCCCGTTCTGTGATGATGGGGGCACTCCTTGAACAGGGGGCAACCGAGCCAGCCATGAAAAGAGCTGTCATCAGTGTAGGGATCGCGGCGGTGGTGACTGTCGTGGGCTGCGTCGTCTCGGTGAGCGACTTCGCCGGGAAGAGCTGTGAGAGCGTGGCCGACTGCCCGGACCCGTACGTGTGCGTGGCGGCGCGCGCTGGAGCGGGGCGGACCTGTGAGGTGCTGGCGCTGCCGGATGTGGCGGATGCGGGAGGACCGGCGCCGGGGCCCGTGCCCACCTGGTGCGCGGACGTGCAGCCCCTGCTCGCCCAGTACTGCCTCCAGAGCTGCCACGGCGCCGTGCACACCGGCAGCGGCCATAACGAGTTCCGGCTGGACATGTACGAGTCCGATGCAGGCATCAAGGGCGCCATGGAGATGGCCCCCCGCATCGACGTGCGCGCCGCGAAGTTCAAGGACATGCCCCCCGTGGGTAACCCCGCTCCCACCGCCGACGAGCGCGCGATCATCGGCCAGTGGGCGGAGGGGGGGGCTCCCTTCTGCGACCTGGATGGCGGCACCCCGGATGGGGGCCCCACCGATGGCGGGATGGACGGAGGGGGCTGAAGGCTCCGCGCCCATGAAATTTTGCGCGAGCAGCCTTGGGAGTGCCCGGCCGCTTGACTGGCGCCCCTAAGGCGGGCAGCGCCTCTGACAAGCGCTAGTCAGGTCCAGGGCAAGCACCCACTTTCCGCCCAATCGCCTGGGAGCCTGGCTCCCGGGTAGGGCAACGAAAGGAGAGGTGTATGCGCAAGCTCATGGTGGCAGTGGCGGCAGTGGCGGGGGTGGCTCTCACGGCGGGTTGCAAGCGCAATCCCCAGGAGGAGCGGCACGAGCTGGCTGAGACTCAGAAGGACGCCCAGAAGAAGATCGCCAACGCCCAGAAGGATGCCAACGAGGACCGGGCTGACATCCAGCACGACGAGCAGCAGCAAGTCGCGGACGCCCAGAAGGATGTGGCGGACAAGCAGCGGGACGTGGCCGAGGCGGACCGGGATCACGCCCAGGATCTGCGCCACGACGACATGGCCACCTCGGCCGTGAACGAGACCGTCCAGGGCCGCGTGCGGTCCACCACCGGCCATTCGCTCGTGCTGGTGGTCCCTGGCCGGAACAACGCCGAGCTGAAGCTCAAGACGGATGACAAGACCCGCGTGACCGAGAACAGCCGCGATGTGGACCTGGACGACTTCAAGGAGGGCACCGAGGTGCGTGCCTCCTACGTGACGGATGGAGATGACCTGCTCGCCCGGGACGTTGTCATCGTCACCCCCGTGACGAAGTAGGACCCAGGGGTTGGGGACTCGGGGACGGCTCCCGCTCCGGCGGGGGCCGTTTTCTCTTTATACGGCGCGCAGTTCGGCTCCCGACGGGGTGGGTAGGGAAGGGAATGTCTGCCCCCCTTGGTAGGGTGGCGACCCATGAGGTTCTTCCCGTCATTCCTACCTGCGAGCATGGTTGATGCACCGGAACCTGCTCTTTCTGGTAGGATGCCGGACGACCAACCTATAAGGTTGGATTGCTCTCCCCGCCGTTACACGCGCGGCCATTCGCGTGCCCACCCCAAGGAGTGCACGAGATGTCTTCACCCCATGAGCGTCCTACGTCCAAACCCGTCATCCTCTTCTCTTCCGGTGCCACCTCTTACGAACTCGTCCGGTATCTCGGCTCCAGCAGCAATGGAGAGGTGCTGCTCGCGCGCCGCCGGTACACGGATGTCGTGGGTGGCTCGGTGATCATCAAACGCCTGCAAGAGCCTGCCAACGCCATCGCACGCGCCCGGCTCCTGGAGGAGTTCAAGCTCATCATCCAGCTCAACCACCCGTGCATCGCCCAGGTGTTCCTGGTGCGCATGCACGAGGGCTCACCCCATGTCGTCATGGAGCATGTGGATGGCCTCTCCCTGGAGGCCCTGTTGAACTTCTCGGCCATGCGGGGCGTGCCCCTGTCCGAGGAGTTCGCGGCCTTCGTCGTCGGTGAGGTGGCGGACGCGCTCTTCCATGCGCATACGCTCAGCGACGTCGAGGGACGGCCGCTGGGCATCATCCACCGGGACGTCAGCCCGAGGAACATCCACCTGGGCTCGCGTGGGCGCGTCAAGCTCACCGACTTCGCTGTCGCCTACTCGAAGATGGAGGGCCGGCTGGCGACGGTGGGGCCCCTGCTCAAAGGGGATATCGCCTACTCCTCCCCTGAGTACCTCCTGCTCCAGCCGCTGGATGCCCGGTCCGATCTCTTCTCCCTGGGGGTGGTCCTCCTGGAGCTGCTGACGGGCAGGCATCTGCTGGATCTGCCGGAGGTGGAAGAGGCCATGAGGCTGGCAGGGCCTCCCAGCACCGTCCAGGCCTCGCTGGACAGCGAGGAGCAGAGCTGGGTCACCGCCCCGGAGATGGCCATGCGCATGGAGCGCTTCCGGATTGAGCACGTGGAGCGGGCCACGCAGGGGCTCTCTGTTCCCATGCGGGCCATCGTGACACGCGCGCTCCAGCGCGAGCCGGCGGACCGCTACCAGTCCGGCTTGGAGCTGAGGGATGACCTCTGGGCGCTCCTCGGCGGCACCGGGCGCTGCTACGGCGCTCGGGAGGCGGAGAAAGAGGCCTCCGTGATTCGCGGCGAGGCCGCCCGGCTTAACAGTGGTGCCGAGATTCCAGAAGAGGATCCTCCCAGCTCGCCTCCTGGGATGAGCCCGCGCAAGCCTCGGCCCTGAGGCCCTCATGGGTGGGGCGCTCTCCCGGGTGGGCGCGCCCTGCCGTGTCTCTGGGCGTTGGCCGTGGGCATGGCTGGCGAAGCCGGCTTGTCCTCTGCCGCACGAGACCCGAGACTGCCAGGCATGAGCGATGTGAACGAACTTCACCGGCGCTGGTGCATCGCGGACGGCCATGCCGACTCGCTCATGTGGAACCGCGATCTCTGTGTTCGCTCCAGCCAAGGACATGTGGACTTCCCCCGGTTGCGTGAGGCGGGGGTGAAGCTGCAGTGCTTCACCCTCGTCACTCGTGGGTTTCCCTTCATTGGCGGCTTCCCGGTGTTCGCGGCCTGGAAGGGCTGGCCTCGAGAGGCTCGCTCGAGCGAGTGGCGCCGGGCGCTCTGGCAGATTGAACGGCTCTCGGAGTTCTGCGGCCGCTCCGAGGGCCAGGTTCGCATCACCACCACCGGCTCCATGCTGGAGGAGAACCTGGCCCAGGGGCGGCTGTCCGCCGTGCTCGGCGTGGAGGGGGGACATGCCATCGAAGGCCGGGTGGAGCGGCTCGCGAAGCTGCACCGGCTCGGGGTGCGCTTCATGGGCCTGACCCACCTCTCCAACAATGAGCTGGGGGGCTCTTCCTTTCCGATGATGGGCAACCGCGGCCTCACGCCCCTGGGGCATGAGGTGGTGGCGGAGATGGCTCGTGTGGGCCTGAGCGTGGATGTGGCGCATGCCTCTGATCGCACGCTGGAGGAGCTCTTCGCCGCTCCCTCGGTTCGCTTCTTCTGCTCGCATACGGGCGTGCGGAGTGCCGGGGGAGGGTGGCGCAACCTCTCGGATGAGTCGCTGCGCCGCATCGCTGACCGGGGAGGCGTGGTGGGCATCATCCTGGCCCCCATCTACCTGGGCGGAGACACGCTGGAGGATGTGGCCCGGCACATCGAGCACGCCTTGAAGATCATGGGCGAGGAGGGGGTGGGGATTGGCTCGGACTATGATGGGATGGTGGCGCTGCCCCAGGGCTTCCGCGACGTGACGGACCTGCCTCGCCTCACCGAGGTGCTGCTGCGCAGGTTCCCGGAGCCGCTCGTGGAGCGGATCCTCGGGGGAAACTTCCGGCGCTTCTTCCGGGAGACGCTCGGCGGTTGACCGGCTCCATGAGGCCCGGGATAGTCGGCGCTTGCATGAACCGTCTCCTTGCGCTCCTTCCTCTCGCTGGCGTCCTCTTCCTCTCCGGGTGTGGTGGCCCGTCCGTGGGGGACTCGTGCCAGAGCAGTGGTTACGTCTGTCAGTCCGACACGGAGGCGCTGGAGTGCCGCCAGAGTCAGTGGCGCGCCCTTCCTTGCAGGGGGGGGCTGGGGTGCACGGAGTCCAAGGGCACCATCCGCTGTGACACCTCCGCCAACGTCGCCGGGGACAACTGCGCGCTCAGCGCCGAGGGCCGGGGCCTCTGCCGCGCGGATGGACTGGCCGTGCTGGAGTGCCGGATGGGCGTGCTGGTGGAGACGCAGTCGTGCGCCTCCTGCTCCCAGTCCGGCTCGCAGATTGTCTGCCAGCATTAACTTCGCGCCGGCGGTCCGCGCGCTCGAGGGAGCCCCGCCGTTTGGCAGGCGTCTTGCTTGTTCCCACCGTGTCCCGGGGTGTGGGGGTGGGCATGGTCGGGTGGGGGATGTGGGGGTTGGGGGCCGTGGCGTGGCTATGGGCAGGCGGGCACGAACAGGCCCCGAGCGCCGCGAGGCTGCGGGTACGAGAGGCGACTGCACGCGTCACGGGGCCTTCGGCGGAGCAAGTCGTCAGGTTCGCGAGCGCGCCCAAGCCTGGGGCTCGCGCGCATGAGGCCAGCCTTCAGGGCGACCCTTCGTGGCGCAAGGGGCGGCCCGCCAGCCCCAGCGAACTGAATGTAATTTCTTCCACCCAGTCGGCTCGGGCCGGGGAACGCATTTCCGTGGAGGTCTCCGCCCGCGAGGCCTCGGTGGTCCATGCCGAGGTCTTCCGTCTGGGAGTTTACGGAGGCACGGGTGCCGCCAAGGTGTGGAGCAGTGAACCTTTCACGGTGTCCACGCTGCCTCGGTGCTCGCAGGCGTCGTGTCCCGCCCGGCAGAGCTTCTCCTTCGAGATCTCCCAGGACTGGGCCCCCGGGCTCTATCTGGTGAAGGTGACGCGAGCGGACGGGCTCCGGAGCTTCACCTCGCTGGTGGTGAAGGATCCTCAGGCCGAGCAGCCTCGCTCCTGAGCATCAGCCCGCCACGGACGCCAGGAAGCGGTCGAGCACCTCGTTGAAGCGCTCGGGCTGCTCCTGGTTCGACAGGTGCCCGGCGTCAGGGATGATCTCCAGCCGGGCCCCCGAGATGAGGTCCGCCATCTGCCGGGCCTTCTCGGGCGGGGTGATGACATCGCGCTCGCCCACGACGATCAGCGCCGGGCCCGCGTAGCGCGCGAGGATGTCCTTGCTGTCCGGCCGCAGGGCCATGCCTCGCTGGGCCGCCGCCATGGCCTGGGGCGTGGTGGAGCGCATCATCGCCGCGACCTCACGGCCCACCGGCGAGTCCGGGCTCGTGGCCACCAGCTTGGGCAGCAGCTGCTGCACGAATGGCTCCACGCCCTTCTCCAGCACCTCCTTCGCCGAGGCCTCGCGCCGCGCCCGGCCCGCCTCGTCGTCCGGCGTGGCCTGGGTGTCCACCAGCACCAGCCCGCGCACGCGCCCCGCGTCCTCGCGCAGCAGTGCCATGGATGCATAGCCTCCCATGGACACGCCTCCCACCACCGCCGAGCCGATCTTCAGCGCATCCAGCAGCGCAAGGGCATCCCGGGCGATGCGGTCCATCTCCGTGGGCCCCTGGCCCAGCGCGCTCTGCCCGAAGCCGCGGTGGTCCGGGAGGATGAAGCGGTAGCGGCCCGAGAGCGCCTTCACCTGCGCATCGAACGCCGAGCCATTGAGCGGGAACGCATGGAGCAACAGCACGGGCAGCCCCTGGCCCACGTCTCGGTAGTGCAGGGGGATGCCATCGACAGTCACGGTCAGCACGGCGCCTCCGGGAAGCTCAGATCCACCGCTTGTGCCTGAACCAGAAGATGAGCGCGATGGGGATCAACGCGATCGTCACCCACATGGTGTAGTAGCCGACCGGGCCCTGGACCTGGGGGAAGTTTTGTCCGAAGAACCCCACGATGAAGGACAGGGGCAGGAAGATCGTCGCGAAGATGGTGAGCTGCTTGGTGATGTCGTTCGTCTTGTTGGCCACCATGGACAGGTAGCCGTCCATCACGTTGCCCAGGATGTCCCGGCCAGCGTCGATCTGCTCGTACAGCCGGACGAGGTGATCGTACACGTCTCGGAAGTACAGGGTGTTCTTGTCCTGGACGTTGGGGATGCCGCGCCGGGCCAGCTGCCCCACTACATCCCGCTGGGGCGAGAGCACGCGCCGGAACTTCATCAGCATGCGCTTCAGCTCGAAGATGCGCTGCAGGTGGCGCTTCTCCGCCTGCTCGAAGATGGCCGCCTCCAGCTCGTCCAGCTCGTCGCTGAAGGTGTCCAGAATCGGAAACTGCCGGTCGATCAGCACGTCCGCCAGCAGGTAGAGGATGAAGTCCGCCCCTCGCCCGAGCATCCCCGCGGGATCGGCCTCCAGGCGGTGGCGCACCTCATCGTGCGCGTCGAAGGGGAGCTCGTGGACGCTGATCAGCCAGTCGGACCCGAGAAAGAAGTGATGCTCTTGTAGGGCCAGATCGCAAATGTCCTGCCCGGCGGTAAAGCCCTGGAGGACGATGAACTGGTGCCCGGGGTACTCCTCCATCTTGGGGCGCTGATCCAGGTGGAGGGAGTCCTCGATGGCCAGCCGGTGCAGCGAGTAGCGCTCGCCGAGCCGGTTCATCCCCTCCTCGTTCGGAGCGAGCACGTCGATCCACTTGGGGCCGGGCTTGTCGAGCAGCTCTTCGCCGCCGACGAGGGTACGGCCATCCTCCAGGAGACAGACCTGTATCTTCATGGTGCGGTACTCCCAACGTTGGGATCGCGACGCGCTCATGCTTGGTAGAAGGAACCGGGTGAGAAGTCGAGGACCCAGCGGCGCCAGATCGTTCTAGAGTGCGCCTCGTGTCCGCAGAAACAACTCCAGCCCTCCTGTCCCCCAGGCTCGAGCAGATCCTCCAGGCGCTCCCGGATCCCTCGTTCGCCGGCCGCCTGAGGAAGGTGTACGCCGCCGCCTCGCAGGCCATCGCGCGGCTCAGCGACATGGACTTGGTGAAGTACGAGACCGACTCCACCGAATCCGGCGCGGATCTGTCCCTGTGGGAGGAGATGGCGCCCGTCATCCGCGACACGGTGATGGACGTCAACGCGCTGCTCAACGTCATCCGCCAGGAGTTCCCGGCGCAGCCACCGGGAGCCAGCGCGGACGCGGCGGCACGTGCGACGCCCGAGGGGCGGGCCAGGGAGGCGGCGGCCTCGCTGCACGAGGCGATGATCCAGATGGCCCAGCAGATCACCCAGCTGGGCGAGGCCATGCGCAACCCCTCGGTGGTGTCTGATCGGTGGACGCTGCTGGCGGAGATCCAGCGCTTCCGGTCCACCTTCCGCGAGCAGGTCAGCAACCTCGTCTACGCGTCCATCAGCGCCTTCGCGGACGTGGCTCGGAAGGAAGTGGTGCCGGGCTACGAGGTGGAGGTGAAGGCCTCGATGACGGTGCGGGCCATCGTGGCCGATCTGGGGCGCATCCTCTCCGCGCGCCTGGCGAAGGTGCGCGACGCTGGGCCCGGGGATCTCCAGACGAACGCCCAGCAGCTCCAGAACGAGCTGGACGCCTTTGGCCGGACGGCCGCCTACCGGGGCCTGCGCGCGCAGGACAAGCGGCACATCATCGAGCTTCGCGGCAAGGTGGGGCCGCTGGCCTCCGCGCCCAACCCGCCCAAGGACGAGCTGCTCGCGGTGATGGAGGCGCTGGATGGCCTGGTGCGCTCGTTGTCCGCGGTGAACCAGCGGCAGGTGCTGATCATCAACGATCGCGAGGTGTGGGCCGCCTGCGGCGTGCGCCTGGAGCGGGCCATGGGGCTGGTGGACTCGGATCCCGCCAACGCCGCGCGCCTGTTGGCCGAGGCGGCCGCCATTGGCCAGTCCCTCTATGGCCGCGAGGCGAACATGGATGCCTTCCTGCGCAAGGCGCGCAAGGCGCCGCTGGCCAGCCTCACCGGCCCGGAGCTTCGCGCCACGCTGGAGAACCTCCAGGGCCTGCTGGCGAACCTGGGTGTGACGTGAGGCTGTCTCCTTCTCCCAGGTCAGCCACAGAGAGCATGCGAGCCCCCGGCCCCCGGCCCCTCCGGGAGGCGGACCTGTCCCAGGTGGAGAGCGTCTTCACCGACGTGGATGGCACGCTCACCACGAGCCACAAGCTGCGCAGCCAGACGATCCGTGCGCTCGAGAGCCTGTCCGGAGCGGGGCTGAAGGTGGTGCTCGTCAGTGGCCGCCCGGCGGGGTGGGGCGAGGCCTGGGCGCGCACACTCCCGGTGGATGGCGTCATCGTGGAGAACGGCGGGCTCTTCTTCCTCCGAGGCGCCCACGGCGCTCTGCGCAAGGTATACGCGGAGGCGCCAGGTGAGCGAGAGGCCAACCGCAAGCGCCTGCGCTCGGAGGTGCTCCGGGTGCTGAAGAAGGTGCCCGGGGCCCGGCTGTCCCTGGACAGCGCGTACACCGAGGTGGATCTGGCCGTCGACTACAACGAAGAGGCCCGGCTGGGGGACGCGGCGGCGGGCCAGATCGAGTCCCTGCTGCGCGCTCGGGGGGTGACGGCGGTGCGCTCCTCGGTGCACGTGAACTGCTGGATCGGCCGGTTCGACAAGCTGTCCATGGCGCGGCGCTTCGCCCGGGTGGCGTGGGGCGAGAAGCTGGCGCCCGAGGAGGGCCGCTCCGTCTACGCCGGGGATTCTTTCAACGACGCTCCGATGTTCCAGGCATTTGCCCTCAGTGTGGGGGTGGCCAACGTGCGTGGCGTGCTGGACCGCATCGACTCGCCGCCGGCCTTCATCACCCGTGCCGCCGAGGGGCGGGGCTTCGAGGAACTGGCCCGCTCCATCCTCGCCCAGCGAGGCCGCCGCTCGGCTCTTCAGGAGTGACTCGTGAACGTCGTCAAGCTCGAGCTGGCCCGCGGACTGGGCCGCCACCTGCGCGCAGGCCACCCGTGGGTGTTCCGCAAGGCGCTGGAGCAGGTGCCCAAGATTCCCGCAGGCAGCGTGGTGGACCTCACCGAGAACGGGAAGTTTGTCGCCCGCGGCTACTTCGATCCGCACTCGGCCATCGCGGTGCGGGTGCTCACGCGCGATCCGCGGGAGAACATCGACGCGGACTTCGTCACGCGGCGGGTGAAGCAGGCGCTCGCCGAGCGGCGGGGGCTCATTGATCTCACCGACACGGACAGCTTCCGGCTCCTCCACGGCGAGGGGGACGGGCTGCCGGGCGTGGTGGCGGACCTCTACGCGGGCTACGCGGTGCTCAAGCTGTACTCGGCGGGGCTTACGCCCTACCGCCACCTCATCGTCGAGGCGCTCAAGGCGGCGATCCCCGAGATGAAGGGCATCCTCGGCCGGGACGAGCTGGCTCGGGACGACGTGGAGGAGGATGAAGGGCGGGGCTCCGGGCGGATGCTCCACGGGCCTCCAGCGCCGGACCTCATCCCCATCCGCGAGCGGGGTGCCACCTTCCTCGTGGACGCGTGGCGGGGGCAGAAGACGGGCTTCTTCCTGGATCAGCGCGAGAACCGCTTCCTCATCCGCCGGCTGGCGAAGGATCGGGACGTGCTCAACTGCTTCTGCTTCAGCGGCGGGTTCTCGGTGAACGCGGCGCTGGGTGGGGCCCGGAGCGTCTTCTCGGTGGATCTGGATCCGGACGCGATCGCCCTGGCCCGGGAGAACTTCACGCGCAACGGGCTGCCGGCGGAGAAGTACGACTTCCTGGCCGCGGACGTCTTCAAGATCATCCAGTCCTTCAAGGACGAGGGCCGCACGTTCGATCTGATCATCCTGGACCCGCCCGCCTTCGCGAAGAGCCAGCGCGCGGTGCAGGCGGCGATCGACGGGTACGCCTCGCTCAACCGGCAGGCGCTCGCGCTGCTGCGGCCGGGAGGGCTGCTGGCCACGGCCTCATGCTCGGCGCGTGTCAGCCCGAATGACTTCATGGGCGCGGTGCGCGAGGCGAGCTTCAAGGCCGGTGTGGATCTGGCGCTGGTGGAAGAGCGCTACCAGCCGCCGGATCACCCCGTCCGCCTGCAGTTCCCCGAGGGCAAGTACCTCAAGTTCTACGTGCTCGCCTCGGTGTGAGCCCGGGCGCTCACTTCTGCTCGAGCTCCTCGGGGTGGAACACGCGCGAGGCCACGCGGTCCAGCACCTCGTGGCCCCACGTCATGCTGGCCTTCATCAGCCGCTTCATGTCCTTGGCGAAGGCGCGCTCATCGGGCACCTGCGTATAGGTCCGGCTGAGGTACAGCCCGCGGTTCTCGGGCTCGTACGTCACGGTGCCGCCGCCGCTGTCGGTGCCTTCCTTCTCCTCGGCCTGGAAGGTCTCGACCACGCCGGGCTTGGGCGGATCGTTGAACTTGTACACGAGGGCGCTGCACTCCAGCGCCTTCGTGTCCTCGTGCCACTCGAAGTAGAGCTGCGCCCCGCCGGTAATGAGGCCGCCGAAGCCCTCCTGGTTCAGCCCCACGCTCTGCAACGAGCCGTGGGGCCGGACGAAGATCTGCACCAGCCGCTGCGCGCCCTCGCGAGTCATGGGCGCGCCCGGGGGGGACGCAGGCGCCAGGCCGGCCACCCAGGACATCAGGAGGCCCGCCAGGCCACTTCGAGGGGCAGTCGCCATCGTTACTTGTCGCCGAACTGATTGGCCCGCGCCTGATCGAAGGGCACGCGGTGCTGCAGGTACACGGACTCGAAGCCGTGCGAGGCGATGGGGTTGAGGTGCGGATCGTTGAAGCGGTGCACCACGGCGCCCTTGCCGCCGTCGGTCAGGGGGTTCCACTTGGTGGGGCCCAGGCCGAAGGCGTCCGGCACCAGGTCGCTCTTGTTGACGTAGTGCACGTAGTTGGGGCCGTCCGGGTAGTGCGCGGCCGCGGCGCCGAACGTCTCCACGTTCAGCTTGCTCATCAGCTGCTGCGCATCGCCCTTGGACATCCCATCTTCCACGCGCAGCCGGTTGTAGAGGTGATCCAGCGCGCGGCTGGTGATCAGGCCGCCCTGGCTGTGCGCCATGACGTGCACCGAGTGGCCCGCCTTGAGCTCCTTGTAGAGCGTGTCGGCCATCGTATCCACGGCGGGGTTGGTGCCCTTGTCCAGCTTGTCCTTCACGCACTGGGCCAGGTCCGCGCCCATGCCCTCGGTGGCGTTGTGGATGCCCACCACCTTGGCGCCCGTGGTGTCCGCGATGGACTGCAGGCTGCTGGCCTGGCCGTCCTTCGTGGTGTTGATGCCGTTGACGTAGAGGATCGTCTCGGAGGGGTTCGGGTTGTTCTTCGGGGTGACGCCGGGGACATCCGCCAGCGAGGTGCCGGGGGGATACGTCTTGCCGCCCGCGCCCAGGAACTGCCCGTCGTACACCTTGTCCGGCTGGCTGCCGCCGCCGAAGAGGCCCTGCACCGCCTTGGCCCCGTTGACGGCCTTCGTCTCGAAGCCGTCCACCACGTTGTGGAGCTTCTGGCCCGTCTGGACCGCGACGTTCTCGGCCTTGTGGACGGTGTTCTCGACAGCGGTCTCCACCTTGTGGGCGGCGTTCTCAACACCGGTGCGAACCGTGTTCAGCGCATTCCGGGTGCGATCGATGAGGCTCATGGGGGACTCCGTGAATTCGTGAGGGAGTACTGCCTTTGGGATGAATTGTCGTACCTGGGACGGAAAAGTTGCGGCCCAGGAGTGGCGCGGTGCGTTGGGTGGCCTATCTCTTGAAGACGCGCGAGGCCACGCGATCCAGCACCTCGTCGCTCCACACCATGCTGGCCTTCATCAGCCGCTTCATGTCCTCGATGAAGGCGGACTGCGGAGGGGCCTGGGTATAGGTGCGGCTCAGGAAGAGGGACTTGTTCTCCGGCTCGTAGTCCACGGTGCCGCCGCCGGTGTCCGTGCCGGACTTCTCCTCCTGCTGGAAGCCCTCGACGATGCCGGGCTTGGGAGCGTCGTGGAACTTGTGGACCAGCGCGCTGCACTCCAGCGCCTGCTCCTTGTCGCGCCACTCGAAGTAGAGCTGCGCACCCTCGAGGGCGACGCCGCCAAAGCCCTGCGGGTTGAGGCCGGGGCTGTCGGGGTTGCCGGTGGCTGCCAGTAACGCTTGCGCCAGGCGCTGCGCTTCTTCTCGGATCATACGGGGCTGGATCTCCGGAGGGGGGAAAGCGAGGCCCGGCAGCCTAGCAGACCTGGGATCTGCCCCGGGCCTCCGGATCATTTTTGGATCATTCCGCGATCAGGATTCGCGGTTTTTCTGAACGGATGTTCTCTGTGTCCAAATGGACTCACTGTCTGAAGTCTGAAGGGTGGCACTGGCGTGGACGTTCCCGCCGATGAGGCAGGCCGCTGGGGCTGGCGAGGATTAAGGTCACCGCGCATGGTCACGAAAGGGCAGTTCCTCGAGCGGCCGACGCTCATTCCTGTCGGCCCTGAGGTGATGGAGGGCACGGCGCACCGGGGCGTGAAGAGGCCGCCGCTGCTCGTGCTCTCGCCTCGGCCCGAGGAGGGCGGAGGGATGGACCATGTCATCGCGGCCGAGTTGACGTGGGCCGCGGCCACCGCTGGCTTTCCCACGCTCCGGTTCAACTACCGGGGCGTCGGAGGGAGCCAGGGGGCTCGCGGGACAGGCGAGGAGCTCGTGGAAGACGCCGAGGCCGCCATGCGCGTGCTGATGGAGAACGCCCAGAGCGCCAGCCTCGCGGTGGCCTCGCTCCATGGCGGCGCCCAGGTGGCGCTGGCACTTCAGGCCCGGCATCCGGCGGTGGGCGGGCTGTGTCTGGTGGCGCCCGCCGACGTGATGCTGGCGGATCTGACGCGGCTGGATCGCTCCCTGCTCGTGGTGGTGGGCGAGGAGGACAAGCGCCTGTCCCGAGCGGCCCTGGCGGCGGCGGTGGGCGAGTCGGCGCGGGGCGAGCTGGAGGTGGTGGATGACGCAGGCCCGAATTTCCACAGGAATCTCCCGCAGGTCGGGCGGTTCGTGGCCGCGTGGCTGAAGCGGCTGTCGGGCGAGTGACCGATGCCCGTGCAACGGTTCAGACTTCTTAAGGTTTCTCAATACTCCGGCGCTTGCAGGCTGGCCGTCCGGTCGAACAGACTGCAAGACAGACCCAATCGTTTGGTGGTTCGTTCGTAAGGGTCTGTTGAAGGAGTGCCTCGTTTTCTGAGGAGTGCCCCGATGATGCGAAGGATCCTGGCGAACGCGGTGGTGGCCCTCGCGGTGGTTGCAACCGCGGCCTGCTCTTCCAAGAGCGAGCAGACGGCCCCGGAGGCCGCCCCGGAGGCGAGTGAATCCGCCCCGGCGTTGGATCTCTCCGAGGCGGAGGTGGTGCCCGGCACCATCGTGGTGGACTTCAAGGACGGCACCACCAAGGAGCAGTTCGACGCCTGGGAGAAAGAGTGGGGCGTGGACCTCGAGTTCAACTCGGTCGAGGGCCAGGATGATGGCCTCACCGTGGCGGTAGGGGTGGATGACGTGGAGAGCGCGCTGGAGCGCATCCGTCAGAACCCGGCCGTCGAGTCCGCCGAGCCCATGCTGGAGTTCCACGCCAGCTTCACGCCGAACGATCCGGACTACGGCAAGCAGTGGAACCTGCAGATGATTGACATGCCCAAGGCGTGGGACACCAGCCGGGGCAAGGGCGTGGTGGTGGCGGTGCTGGACACGGGCATTGCCTACGAGGACTACGACGACTTCAAGCAGGTGCCGGACCTGAAGGGCGTGAAGTTCGTCGAGGGCTACGACTTCGTGAACAAGGACAAGCACGCCAACGACGATCACGGGCACGGCACGCACGTGGCGGGCACCATCGCCCAGGCGACCAATAACGGCGAGGGCGTGGCGGGCGTGGCCTTCGAGGCGACGCTGATGCCGGTGAAGGTGCTCAACCACTTCGGCAGCGGCACCTCGGCGGACATCGTGGACGCCATCCGCTTCGCGGCGGACAAGGGCGCCAAGGTGATCAACATGTCGCTCGGCGGTGGCGGGTACTCGAAGGCCATGGCCGACGCGGTGGAGTACGCGCGCAAGAAGGGCGTGACCGTGGTGGCGGCGGCGGGCAATGCCGCTCGCGGCAAGGTGGAGTACCCCGCGGCGTATCCGGGCTCGGTGGCCGTGGCCGCCGTGGGGCCGGATGGGACTCGGGCTCCGTACTCGTCCTATGGCAAGGATCTGGACATCGCGGCGCCGGGCGGTGACAAGCGCAAGGGCGACCAGAACGGCATCATCCAGAACACGATCGATCCGAAGAACCCGGCGCGCTCCGTCTATGCCTCGTACCAGGGCACCAGCATGGCCACTCCGCACGTGGCGGCGGTGGCGGCGCTCCTGTACGCGGCGGGCGCCAGCGGTCCGGACGAGGTGGAGAAGGCGCTCTTCGAGGGCGCCAAGCGGGTCAACGGCCAGGCCTGGAGCGAGGAGTACGGCCACGGGCTGCTCAACGCCCAGGGCGCGCTGCAGGCGCTCAACGGCGGCGGCGTGGGTGGCCAGTGGCCCTCGCTCTGGTGGGCGCTGGCGCTGCTGGCGCTGGTGCTGCTGACGCTGGGCCGCCGCGCGCGGCCGGGCTACCTCAACCTCCTGTTCACCCCGCGCTTCATGGTGCCGCTGGTGCTCGCGACGGTGGGTGTGTTCTTCGCTCGCTCGATCTTCGGCGGCGCGTCCGGCACGGCCGGGGACGTGGTGAACGCGGTGTCGCTGCCCATCCCGGACTGGCAGCGCATCATCTTCGGCCGCGGCAAGCTGGCCAACCCGCTCTTCTACAGCGCGATCATCCCCGCGGTGCTGTCGTTCGCCGCCATCAAGTTCCGTGGGCTGCGGCCGGCCATCGGTGGCCTGGCGCTCGGCTTCGCGGGCTTTCTGAGCTACGCGGCCTGGTCCCGGGCTCCGGGGCTGGCGTACATGCCCTTTACCTTCCTGGCGATTCCGTGGCTCGTGGTGAACACGCTGGTCTGCGTTTTCATCGCTCGCGCGATGCTCAAGAAGGAGACGGCATGAAGCTGAGCGGGCGCATCGTCTTCCGTGACATCGAGACGGGCGTGTGGGTGCTGGAGGGGGATGACGGGACCACCTACCAGCTCGCTGGCGGCGATCGGAAGATCAAGAAGGACGGCCAGCGTGTCGAGGTCGAAGGCAAGGTGGACAAGGACACGATGACCCTTCAGATGGTGGGGCCCGTCTTCAACGTGGCCTCCTACCGCTTCCTGTAGCCCCGAGCGGGTCGTGCTCGGAATGAGCCCTCCTGGTGGAGTCCTCCACCGGAGGGCTCAGTGTTTTTCCGGAGCCTGCTCGGAAGAGGGCTCCTGGGCCTGACGGACGCGCTCCTCCTCATAGGCATCCACAGGGGCCTCTCCGCTACGGGCCTCCTGCCTCAGCTGAAGCAGGCGCTCGCGCTCCTTCTGGCGCGCCTCCGGCGCATCCTTGGGCAGCTTGGACAGATGGTGCCGGAGATCGATCCAGCTCAGCCGGATGCCTCGGGCATCCACGAGCACCAGGGCCCCCACGGAGAGCGTCGCTCCCAGCACCCACGGCGCCAGCAGCCGCACGAGGGAAGGGGCAGGCCGGCTGAGGGTGGGCGGCTCCTGCCTCGGCCCCCAGAGGGCCGGGAACATGCGCGCGAGCCCCAGCAAAATCCCCATGGCCACCATGCCCCCGAGCATCAGCAGGAGGACGATTTTCAGCGGGGGACTCTCATCAACGCTCTCGGGCCCCGTTTGCCGCGACAAGAGAAACAGGAGCGAGGACACCACGTTGTTGGCCGAGTGCGCGAGGATGCCCGGCCACAGCGAGCCCGTGTAGAGCCTGAGCACGCCGAACAGCACCCCCAGCTCCACCCGCGCCAGGAAGCCCACCGGATCCAGGTGGAACGCGCTGAACACCACGGCGGTGATCACCACGGCGGCCGGCTTCGAGAGCGAGGACGCCAGCAGGCTCTTCTGGAAGACGCCGCGGAAGAAGAACTCCTCACAGACGGGCGCGGCCACCGAGACACCGGCGAGCATGAGGGCCAGCTCCAGCGAGTTCTGGCCCTCGAAGATCTGGCTCCCGTCGAACATGTCCCGCAGCCACTGGGGCGCTGCCGACTGCGCGGCGTACTGGATGGGCACCACGAGCGCGAAGAAGTTGGCCACCCCCAGCCCGAAGCCGAGCCCCATGGGCGCCAGCCTCGGGAACTGCACGCCCGTGTATCCCAGGGGCTCGTAGTGGCCCGCGCGCAGCGCCACCCAGGGCACGGCGAGGAAGATGAAGATCTCCGTGAACCAGATGCCGAAGGCCGCGTTGAGGATCTGGGTGGCGAAGCCGAGCGTCAGGAAGAACCCCAGCCCGAGCACGCCGCAGATCGCCGCCAGGGCCATGGGGCGCATCGTCGGGGCAGGGGGCTCTGGCAGGGGACTGAGGGCGGAATCTTCCACCGGGTTCTCCTCACGCAACGAGTGCGCGAAAACTCTGAGTCATCCGAGGCGCTCTCCATATAATGCCGGCCCCGTGAGGGTCTTCCTGGATCGAGCGCAGCGAAGCATGAGGGGGGCCGCGCACGCCACCCGGGCCGCGAGCCTGGTGCTGGGGGTGCTGGCGGCGGGGTCAGCGTCGGCGTCGGCAGTCCAGATCGAAGCGCGCACGGAGGCCCAGGCCTACCAGATCCGCGCCTGGCGAGGCACCACGCCCGATGACGTGGTGCTGCTGCCTCGGCGGCGGATTGTCCAGTACCTGGGTCTCAATGCCTTCGAGCTGGTCACCGGGCAGGATCTCGGCTTCGAGTCCAGCCTGCGCCTCTTCGCGGACTTCGGGCTGCCGCACGGCGAGGCCTCGAAGGTGGACGGGCTGCGCTCCGAGGACGCGGACCTCATGTACGCGTACGCCCGCTACTCCACGGGCGGCTTCGAGGGCAAGCTGGGGCGGCAGCTCTACATCGACTCGATGGACATCATGGCCTTCGATGGCCTGCGGCTGCGGTACATGTCGCGGTTCGGCGTGGGCGCCGAGGCCTACGGCGGCCTCTGGGTGAAGGGCGCGGGCTTCCTGTCCTCCTCGGTGTATGGGCCGGATGGGACGCGCGACAGCGACTCACGGCGCCTGGATCAGGGCGTGGTGGGCGCCGACAGCAGCCTGGGCTCCCTGGAGCCCGTGTTCGGGGCCAAGCTGCTGATGGGGAACCTGAAGGGCTTCAGCGGCTCGCTCGGTGTTCGCAAGGCGGTCACCGACGGGAAGACAGACCTGGAGCGCGCCGGGCTCGAGTTCCGCTATGCGCGCGGGCTCGGGGTGAACGCGCTGGCGGGCGTGGACTTCGATCTGTTGCAGATGAAGCTGGCCCAGGCTCGCGCGCAGGTCCGCTGGGACCGCGAGGTCTACGCCCTGAGCGCGGAGGCGCTGCGCTTCAGCCCGGTCTTCTCCTCGGACTCCATCTGGTACTACTTCGCCTTTGCTCCCCGGGACGAGGCCCGCCTGCGCGCGGACTTCTACCCGGTGGGCCCGCTGCGCTACTACATCCAGGCGCTGGCCAGCCTGTACCACACCAACATCAACAGCACTCTCGGCATCGCCAGCCAGGTGAACGAGCCGGGCGCTCCGGGCTCCAAGAACGTGGGCGGGAGCGTGGGGGCCTCGCTGCGGCGGGGCGGACTGCGCTCGGCGCTGGACCTCACCTACCGGACCGGCTTTGGCGGCAGCCAGCTCTGGGTGGATCTCACCGGCGGCTACAGCTTCGACCAGGGCCTCCTCGATCTGGATGGGCGGCTCTCGGTGGCGCACGTGGATGATGAGTTCAATCCGCAGCTCCGCGGCAACTTCTTCGGGGTGCAGGCCTGGGCCAGCCGGGCTCTGAGCCGCACGACCCGCGCTTCCCTGGTGGTCGAGGAGAACGTCAACCCGTTCTCCAAACCGGACACCAAGGTCTTCCTCCTCATCGATCTCAAGGCGAACCTCTAAATGGACCGCCAGCTCCGAAACACCCTGGGCCTGATTGCCCTCTCCCTCGCGGCCGCGGGAGTGGCCTGGGCCGCCTCGGGCCACGAGCGCAGCCTGGCCATCTTCCCCGCGCAGAACATCCCCCTGCGCTTCGATCACGCGCTGCACTTGGATGCCGGCGCGGACTGCACCACCTGTCACGAGTCCGTGGCCAAGAGCGAGCGCGCGCAGGATCGCAACCTCCCGGGCCACGAGCAATGCGAGACGTGCCACGACATCGAGGCCGCCCAAAAGGGGCAGAAGACGGATCCGCCGGCCAGCTGCGGCACGTGCCACCCGGGCTTCGATCCCACCGTGCGCAAGGAGCCGGCGAAGCTGGACTTCCCCCAGGCCAACATGCGCTTCAACCACAAGGTGCACCTGGACCGGAAGGTGGACTGCGTCACCTGCCACGGGGACATGACGAAGGTGAACCTGGCCACCCGGCAGCAACTGCCCAAGATGGCCACCTGCCTCGAGTGCCATGACGGCAAGACGGCTCCCAACGAGTGCACGACGTGCCACCTCAAGGAGGCCTCGGGGCGGCTCCAGCTCGACTTCAGCTCCGGCATCCTCCGTCCCATGCAGGGCGATCCGCTCGGCATGGACCACGGGCCGCGCTTCGAGTTCAACCACGGCTCGCGCGCCGCGGTGTCCCGGCAGACGTGCTCGCAGTGCCACTCGGACTCGTTCTGCCAGAAGTGCCACGACTCGCTGCAGAAGCCGCTGTCGGTGCACCCGAACGACTACATCACGCTGCACCCGATCCAGGCGCGCACGGATGCGGCGCGCTGCGAGAGCTGCCACCGCCTCCAGTCCTTCTGCGCCGCCTGCCACGAGCGCAGCGGCGTGGGCATGGACGCGGACAAGTCCCTGCGCCCGCACAACACCAAGGTGCACCCGGACTACCAGACGTGGGTGGTGCAGCTCGGGCCCCAGCACCACGGGATCGCCGCCTCGCGAGACATCCGCAGCTGCACGGCCTGCCACCGCGAGGAGACCTGCATGAGCTGCCACTCGGAGCTGTCGCAGCGTCAGCAGGTCAACCCCCACCCGAGCGGCTTCTCGAGCAGCTGCAAGCGGCTGGCGGCGGCCAATGATCGGCCGTGCCTCAAGTGCCACTCGGAGAGCAGCCTCGTCCAGAAGGGGTGCCGGTGATGCGCCACCTGCTGACTGCCTGTGCGTTCCTGGGCCTCACCGGGTGCCTGGAGGTGGGCGATCCGCTCCTGGCTGTGCGTGACACCACGCCTCCCACGGTTCAGTCCACGGATCCGGGCGCCAATGCCACCATCGGCTCCGACGGCACGCTGAAGATCACTTTCTCGGAGCTCATGGACGTGCGCACCCTGCGCCCCGGGATCGCCGTGTTCTCCGGGCGCGACGAGGTCCCTCTGCGCATCACCGTGCCCAGCGACACGGGCATCGACGAGAACGTCGAGCGCGGGGACTTCTCGGAGACGGTGATGGTGAACGCGGAGTCGGACTCCGGCTCCTTCACCGCGAACTCCGCCTTCACCCTGGTGCTGCGCACGAGCCTCACCGACTACGAGGGCAACGCGCTCGTCGAAGAGGTGCGAGTCCCGTTCCGCACTGGCCCGTAGGGCAGGCCGGAGGCTCAGGCGCGCTGCAAGTAGAGGCGGATCTCGTTGGCGAGCTGCTCGCGAGCCGGGGGCTCCGCTGCGGCCGGGCCCAGCTTCAGCTTCTTGTCCTCCTCGACGAGGTACTTCTGGTCGAGCAGGTACGCCACGGCGTTCTCCAGCGTCGTCTTCGCCAGGGCCTCGGCGGCGCCGATGCGGCCCGCGTGGAACTCGGCGCGGCCAGTCTCCAGCGCGAGCTTGAGGAACGACTTGCGGTCCGTGGCCGCGCCCTCGGCCACGTCCTTGAGCGTCAGCGCGGCCAGCAGGTAGGCCTCGAGGTAGTCGCGCAGCAGATCCGCGAGGAACTCCGTGTAGGGCCGCGCGTGGGCCTCGGGCGCGAGCTGGAGGGTCTCCTCCGAGCGCAGCACCAGGCCCAGCCGCACCAGCGCCTCCACCGTCTCCGAGAAGATGGTGTCGAAGGTGGTGCCCACCCGGTAGATGAACTCCACCTTGAAGAGGCGCGAGAGGAACAGCGCGCGGGCCTTCACGCTCTCGTACGGCGCGGGGGCTCCCACCAGCAGCGCGTTGGCCACCAGGCTGCGCGGCGCCACCAGGTTCATCAACGTGTTCTTGTAGAAGGACAGCTCCGCGCGGCGCTCGTCCTCGGGCTGGTAGATGACCTCGCCGCGCGCCTGCTGGGTGCGGATCATCCCGTCCGCCCGGAACGTCTGGATGGCGTCCCGGATGGCGCCCATCGTCTCGGGATCGCTCGGGGCGTTCGCGAGCGTCTTGGACAGCGGCGTGCGCTCCTCGTCGGCGATGCGGCGCAGCAGGGTGATGCGATCGGTGAGCTCGCGCTGGGTGATGCCGCGCCGGCGGTGGGCCAGCAGCGAAGCGCTCACCAGGGCATGCGGCGTCACGGTGGACACCTTGCTGATGCCGTACATCACCCGGTTGCCCAGCGCGCGCACCAGGCCCTTCCTCTGGTCGTCGTTGACGGGCTCGCCGGGGGTGAGCCCACGGCTCTTCATGAGCTCCACCAGCGAGAGCGGCTCGTCGAAGGTGAGGTGGATGCGGCCGTAGCGCGCCGCGAGCACCTTGGGCGTGCTCAGCAGGGCCTTGAGATCCTCCGGCTTCTTCTCTCCGCCAGCCAGCTCCTTCGAGTAGCTGCTGGACTCCACCACCTTCTCGTAGTCGATCGAGACGGGGACGAAGATCAGGTCCCCGCGAGCGCCCTCCAGCACGGCCTCCACCTGCCAGGTGAACATACCCAGCTTGGGGGGCAGCAGCTTGCCGGTGCGCGAGCGACCGCCCTCGGGGAAGAACTCCTGGTGCACGCCGTCCTGGACGAGCTTGCGCACGTAGGCCTGGAAGGCCTCGGAGTAGATCGGATCGCCCTTGAAGGAGCGGCGCAGGAAGAACGCGCCACAGCGCCGCAGGAACGGCCCGAGCGGCCAGAACGACAGGTTGGCGCCAGCGGCCACCAGCGGCACCGCGTAGCCCCGGTTCCAGAGCACCCAACTCAGCACCAGGTAGTCCACGTGGCTCTTGTGCGAGGGGCACAGGACGATGGGCGCGGTGCCGGCGGCCTTGAGCGAGCGGTGGAGCCCCGTCTCATCCACCTCGATGCCGTCGTAGATGCGCTGGAAGACCCAGTCCAGCACCGGCGAGGCGAAGGCGAGCGCCGTCGGGGTCGGCCGCGCGGCGATGGCCTGCAGGTTGCGCCGGGCCTCGCGGTAGACGCTCTCGGGGCGGCGGCCCACGGAGGCGGCGTGCGCGTCCAGGGCCTTGCGCAGCTGCCTATCCCGCATCGTCTCGTCAATGAGGCGCTCGGTGGGCTTGAGGGGCGGGCCGAAGACGGCGCGTGTCTCCCGGGCCAGGTGGTGGTGCAGGGCGCTGCGCACCTTGCGAGCGATCACCTCGTCCGAGTCCTGCGGGTTCTCCGCGATGAAGCGCTGCAGATCGATGGGCTCGCCCACGCGGAACTGGGCGCGGCGGTAGTTGCGGAAGAAGGCCAGCATCGAGTGCAGGAAGCCGGGGGCCTCGGGGCTGCCGAACACCCGATCCATGAGGCCGGGTTTGATCCGCGCGGTGCGCTTCTCCCAGACGAACAGCTCCGGCACCAGGAAGACGTTGCGATCCCCCTTGCGCGCCATGGCCACCAGGGCGGGGAAGGGGTTCTCCTCGATGTCCTTGCCCGAGGCGCTCATCAGCGCCGTCTTCTTCAGGAAGATGAGGCCGCTGCCGGCATTGCGCCGGGCGTAGGTGAAGCGCACGTCAAAGTCGCCGCGCTGGGCCGTGTTGCGGAAGGGGCGGGTGAACCAGGGCCGCAGGTTCACCACCGCGCGGATGGGAGGCAGGGCGCGGCGCACCATGGCCCAGGCCAGGTACAGGAAGTTGATCCACGCCGTGGAGCGCATGACGTGGACCACGAAGCCCTTGGCGTGGAGCTCGCGCAGCTCGACCTCGGACTCGGGCGGGAAGTGCACGCCGTCGAAGTAGCGAGCCCCCAGCCACCGGGAGATCGGTCCAAACTCTTCCTTCAGCACGGCCATTTCCTGGTTCGCAGTCCGAGCCACCGCAGTCTCCACGTTGGCTTCCTCCGGTGGAAGTGCTTCCGAGCCGGGGCGGATACTAGCGAAGGAAGGCGGCTTTCCAGCCTCTTTCGTACCTGCGGACGGGCCCGCCGCTCAGGGCACGCCCGGGCCGCGGCGGCTGGGGCGGACCACCGACGCCACGGTGTCCAGGAGCCGGGGGAGCTGGAGGGGCTTCTCGAAGAAGCCGTCGATCCGATCCATCCCCTGGCCCGAGGTGAGCGAGGCCACCTCGCTGGCGCCGGAGATGATGTAGACGACCACGTCCGAGAGCGACTCGGTGGAGCGGATGAAGTGCAGCACCGAGCGCCCATCCTCCTGGCTCAGCCGCAGATCCAGCAGCACCATGGCCGGGCGGATGTGCGAGAGCACGGAGCGGGCCTCGGCCGCGCCCGAGGTGGACATGACGCGGTAGCCCTCCTGCTCCAACACCTGCTGGAGGACCTCGCGGCAGTCCACATCGTCCTCGACCAGGAGGATGCCACCGGCGCGCGGCGCGGCCTGGGGCATGTCGGGCGTGCTCACCGCCCCGGCGAACATGGGGAGCACCATCTGGAAGGTGGAGCCCTCGCCCAGCGTGCTGGTGCCGTCCACCCGGCCGCCGTGCAGCGAGAGGATCTTCGCCACCAGCGGCAGCCCCAGCCGACCGCCGAGCGGGCGCGGACCGCCGGTGCGAGCGCGGTAGAACGGATCGAAGATGTTCTCCAGATCCTCCTGGGACAGGCCCGGGCCGCTGTCCTTCACGGACAGGGCGGCCAGCCCCTCCTCGGCGGTGACGCGCACCTCCACGGTGCCGCCCTCCTCGCTCTGGTGGATGCCATTCTCCACGAGGTTGTGGATGGCCTCGGCGATGCGCTCGCGGTCTCCGCGGATGAAGACCTCGGGGCACGGGGGGACGTGGAGGCGCACCTTGCTGTGCTCGGAGAGGGCCGCCAGCCCGCGCAGCACCTCCTCGGCCACGGCCTTGAGCCCGAAGGGGCGCTGGTTGAGCTGCATCTTCCCGGACTGGAGCCGGGACATGAGCAGCAGATCATTCACCATGCGCAGCATGCGATCCGAGTTCCGATCGCACGTCTGCAGCGCGCGCCGCTGGGCATCCGTGAGGGGCCCGAGCTTCTCGCGGCCCACCATGGCCAGGTAGGCCTTGATGGTGGTGAGCGGGTTCTTCAGGTCATGCGAGACGTTGCCGAGCAGCTCCTCGCGGTGCTGCTCCAGGCTCTTGAGGCCGGCGATGGCCGTCTGGAGATCCTTGTTGCGCCGCGCCGAGTCATCGCGCAGGCGAGCCACCTCGTAGGCGGCGGAGAGCTGGCCGGCCAGCGTGCGCAGCAGCGTGTCCGAGGCGTCGCGGCGCGGCCCGATGATGGCCAGGCACCCGCTGACGCCCTGGGGGCTCTCGAGCGGGACGACGACGGTCTCCTCCTCGCGCAGCACGGCGTTCTGCGTGAAGGCCTGGCCCACCACGCCCTCGTCCGGCACGGCGGCGGTGACGCGATCGTCGTAGCGGCCGCGCACATGCTCGACGTGGAGCTGCTTGCGCTCGGGGAAGTAGCGCACCACGTAGCAGACCTTGGGCTTGAGCAGGTTGAAGAGGGTCTGCAGGTAGACGCGGAGCACCTCGGTGGTGCCGGCGCTGGTGGTGAGGTGGCGCGCCATCTCCAGCAGCGCGCTCTCGGCGGCCTCGGGCTCGACGGGAGGCACAGGCCGCACCACCCGCTTGGGCGCCTTCTTCAGCTGGGGGCGGAGCGCCACGACCTCGGCGAGGCGGGGGCCTTTCTTCTTGGACGAGGGCACGGGAGTCTCGGAGCTTCGGAGAGGGAGCTGTGGGCGTCCCCATGGGGAACGTCCGGACGGGTCATCCTCCACCATGCCTCCACCGGGGGGAATGACCCGTGCGGGCAGGCATGCCCGAAAGGACAGGGGCGGTGTCGGCTGGCCGACACCCCAGCCATTTCGTTCGTCTCACGCTTGACGCTTGACGACGACGCCCGACTTGTCGAGCAGATAGGGCTCCACGAGCAGGGGCTCCAGCTTCTCCCGGAAGCCCTGGACGTTGAAGCCGCTCTCCTGGAGCGCGGCCAGCGCGGCCGTCTGCACGCGGCGAGCGGTCTCCTCGGAGGTGAGGAGCTTGAGGATGGGCTCGCGGGCGGCCTCGTACTTGAGCGGCCCGAGCACCTTGAGCGCCGCGATCTTCACGTCGTCCGACATGTCCTCGAGGAAGGGGAGGACGGCGGTAGGGATGCGGGGATCCTCCTTGCCCATGACGTGGTGCAGGAGGACGACCTTCTTCTCCGGATCGCGCGTGTAGTGGCTGCTCAGGTGGGTGAGCGTGTCCACGCAGATCCCGATGACCGCGGGCTCCGGCAGCAGGTCGCCCAGCAGCCGCAGCGCCCAGGAGGTGGCATGATCGCTCTTGCGGAGGAACTCCTGGATGGGGGCGATGGCGTCCTGATCGAAGCCCTTGATCAGCTCGAAGACGTGCTCCTTCTCATCCGCGTCCGTGGTGAGCGGCTCGACGGTGAGGGTGAAGCGCGACAGCAGCACGCTGACGGCCTCGGGGTACTTCATCTCCCCGAGCTGCTGGATGGCCTTCTGGCGTGTGGAGGGATCCCCATACTTCTGGGTCACCTTGGGTTTGAGCTTGAGGGCTTTCTCGGGGCCGGAGCCGCCGAAGAAGTCGAAGAGGCCCATATGCGAGTGCTCCGAAAAGGTCAGATGTGGAGGCGCCGTGTAGGACGAGGCGCCCGTCAAGGCAATAGGCAAGACGCCCAAGCCATTCCCACCGTTCGCTGGGAGCCTAGAGCTTCAGCTCCCGGCGAACGTCTCCAGGATAGGCACGGGCGAGCGTCTCCGCCGCCGCTTTTACCTCGGGAGCGGCGAGCTCGGGCACCTTCACCTGGAGCACCAGGTACATGTCCCCCGGGGTGCCGCCCTTGAGCGAGGGCGCGCCGCGGCCCTTGAGGCGCATCTTGCGGCCGGACTGGGAGCCCGGAGGCACCCGGACGGTCACCTCGCCCTGGAAGGTCGGCACCTTCACCTCCGCGCCGAGGATGGCCTCGGGGATCGTCACCGGCAGATCCATGTAGAGATCATCCCCCTCCCGGCGCACCAGCGGGTGCTCGGCCACCTCGGTCTCGATGTAGAGATCGCCTGGAGGGCCGCCGTGGGCCCCCGCCGCGCCCTGGCCGGCCAGCCGGACCTTGGAGCCCGTCTGGACGCCGGGCGGGATCTTCACCGTCAGCCGAGTCGTCTCCTCGACCACACCTGTGCCCTCGCACTGGGGGCAGGGCTCCGCGGCGCGGCCCGTGCCGTTGCAGGTGGGGCAGGCGCCCCCGAAGGGCGTCCCCGCGCTGCGGCGGACACGGCCGGTGCCCTTGCAGGTGGGGCAGGGGCCCGCGGCTCCGGCCTCGCCTCGGCCATTGCAGCGCTGGCAGCGCCCCGGGCGCCGGATGGAGAGGGCCCGCTCGGTGCCGGTGATGGCCTCGCCCAGCGAGAGCGTCACCTGGGCGGTGAGATCCTCCCCGCGCTCGGGACCCCGGGAGGCAGCCCCCCGCCGCCCGAGGATCTCGCCAATATCGAAGCCGCCGCCGCCCCCGCCACCCCCCGCCCGGCCGAAGATGTCTCCGAAGATGTCGCCCAGATCGAAGTCCACGCCGCCGCCGCCGAAGGGATTGCCGCCGGGGCCTGCTCGGCCGCCGCTGGCCTGCGCCGCGCGATAGGCCCGGTACGCCTCGGCCTTCTTCTCGTCGAAGCCCATCTTCGCGGCGTCCTCGCCGAACTCGTCGTAGAGCTTGCGCTTCTTGGGGTCCGACAGCACCTCGAAGGCGGCGTTGAGCTGCTTGAACCGCTCCTCTGCCGCCTTGTTGCCCGGGTTGACGTCGGGGTGATGCTTGCGGGCCAGCTTCCGGAAGGCTTTCTTGATGTCCTCCGCGGACGCTGTCCGAGGGACCTCGAGAATCTGGTAGTAGTCGTCAGCCATTGCCGATCTGTCCTGAAAAATTCCGTTTGCAAGAACGTAACCAGCCTGACGGGCAGCGCCAGCGCGCTGCGTGCGGATGGGCGCGATGTATAAAGTGGCCGGTGATGAAGGTGGCCATGGCATCGCCGCGCCCTCGTCGAGCGGTCATCCTCTGGTGGGCGAGCTGGCTCATGGCCGTGCCTGCCGCCGCGAGGGCCCAGGCTCCAGGCACCGGTGTGCCCGCCGCCGCCGCCGAGGCGCCCGAGGGGCGCATCATCGACCAGGTGGTGGCGGTCATCGAGGGCCAGGTCCTCACCCGGAGCGAGCTGGAGTTCGAGACGCGCGTGCTGTTCGTCCAGCGAGGGGGCGTGCAGGCGGCCTTCGAGCCGCTCGATGAGGAGGCGCTCAAGGTGGGGCTCGAGCTGGCCATCAACCTGCGGCTGCAGGTGCTGAGCGCTGATCGGCTGGACGCGTTCCCCACGGAGCAGGCCGACGTGGAGGCCCAGCTGGCGAAGTTCCGCCGGCTCTTCGAGAGCGAGGAGGCCTTCCAGTCCTTCTTGACGCGCTCGGGGGCGGACCTGAAGCTGCTCACGGAGGTGCTGGGCCGGCGCGTGCGGGCCGAGCGCATCCTGGACAGCCGCATCTTCCCGCGAGTCCAGGTCAGCGAGGCGGAGACGAAGCTCTACTACCAGCAGCACGCCAGCGAGTACCCGGAGGGCTACCCCGCGGTGAAGGCCCAGCTCCAGAACAAGCTGAAGAGGGAGCGCTACGATCAGCTCGCCGCGGAGGATCTGGCCCACCTTCGAGCCGCCGCGCAGGTGAGGCGGGTGGCGCCGTTCGCCAGGGAGGCGCGGCCATGAGGCAGATGCGCGAGGAAGCTCCGCGAGGGGGCAAGCACCCATTCCAGATCCGGCAGATGACCCACGAGGACATGCCGGCGGTGATCGCGCTGGAGAAGGCGGCCTTCCGCAACCCCTGGTCGCCCGAGCTGCTGCGGCGCGAGCTGGATCACGACTGGTCCACCATCCTGCTGGTCGAGGAGCCCCATCCGGGCGGGGGCCGCGAGCTGCTGGGCCTGGCCATCTTCTGGATCGTCCAGGACGAGGTCCACGTGCTCAACGTGGCGGTGGCGCCCGAGCACCGCCGCCGCGGGGTAGGGCGGGTGCTGATGGACGAGGTGCTTGCCCGGGGCCGGCACCGCAACTGCGCCCTGGCCACGCTGGAGGTCCGCCGCAGCAACGAGGCGGCCATCGGCCTCTACAAGTCCCTGGGCTTCCGCTCGGTGGGCGTGCGGCCGAACTACTACGTGGACGAGAAGGAAGACGCGATCGTCATGGTGCTCGACTTCTAGTCGCACGAGGGGTAGAGGAGCGCCCAAACCGCGCGTTTCAGGAATGGATCCCCTCCCGCCCGTGGGTTTCTACCCACCGAGGGTCAAGCGGTGCTTGACACGGGAAGGCTCCTTCCTATACTCGCGGCCCTTTTTCTAGCGTAGTTGTAGGTCTATATGTGCCGCCACGTGTCCAGCGCTGGCGGCCATGAGAGAAGGAAGCGTCAGTGCCGACGATTAGCCAGCTGGTCCGCAAGGGCCGCGAGAAGATGGTTTTCAAGGGGAAGAGCCCCGCTCTGAAGGAGAGCCCTCAGAAGCGTGGCGTCTGCACCCGCGTGTACACCACCACGCCGAAGAAGCCGAACTCGGCCCTTCGCAAGGTGGCGCGCGTGCGCCTCACCAACGGGATTGAAGTCACCTCGTACATCCCGGGCGTGGGTCACAACCTCCAGGAGCACTCCGTGGTGATGATCCGCGGAGGCCGCGTGAAGGATCTCCCGGGCGTCCGCTACCACATCATCCGTGGCACGCTGGACTCCGTGGGCGTGGCGGGCCGCAAGCAGAGCCGCTCCAAGTACGGCGCCAAGCGCCCGAGCTGAAGCGGTTCGATCACCTCCAGAAGCAGGATCAGGACGCTCGCCCCACACCCTGGGGAGCGCGCCTTGTCTCGTTGTTCCGTGCAGTTCATGAAGCCCCTCTGGCTCCCGCGTAGCGGGGGTGGGGCGTAAGGGAAGAAGAGATGCCTCGTCGTCGCGTAGTCGCCAAGCGGAAGATCCTGCCTGATCCGAAGTACCAGGATCGGCTCGTCACCAAGTTCGTCAATGACCTGATGCGCAAGGGCAAGAAGTCCATCGCCGAGGGCGTGTGCTACGGCGCCTTTGCCCTCATCGAGGAGCGGGCCAAGGAAGAGCCCCTCAAGACGTTCAAGAAGGCCCTGGACAACGTCAAGCCCGTCCTCGAGGTGAAGAGCCGCCGCGTCGGTGGCGCCACCTACCAGGTCCCCGTCGAGGTCCGCCAGGACCGCCGCGTGGCGCTCGGCATGCGCTGGATCATCTCCTACGCCAAGGCGCGCGGTGAGAAGACCATGCAGGAGAAGCTCGCCGGCGAGATCATGGATGCCGCCAACAACCGCGGCAACGCCGTGAAGAAGCGCGAGGACACGCACAAGATGGCGGAGGCGAACAAGGCCTTCGCGCACTACCGCTGGTAGGCCCTCGGGCCTCGCGGTCTGACACCCGGATGCGCCTGGCGTATCCGGGTGTTGCAGTTCTCTGACAATCCGTTAGCTGGTCGTGAAGTAGGAGGAGGGGGCTGGGGTCCCCTGGCTCCCGATTCGAAGAAGGGTATTGGGCCATGCCTCGCGAGTATCCGCTCGAGCGCTATCGCAACATCGGCATCATGGCGCACATCGATGCCGGCAAGACCACGACCACCGAGCGGATCCTGTTCTACACAGGCGCCATCCACAAGATGGGTGACGTGGATGACGGCAACACCACCACGGACTGGATGGTGCAGGAGCGCGAGCGCGGCATCACCATCACCTCCGCCGCCATCACCGCGTTCTGGACCCGGAGGGATCAGAAGTACCGCGTCAACATCATCGACACGCCGGGCCACGTGGACTTCACCATCGAGGTGGAGCGCAGCTTGCGCGTGCTGGATGGCGCCATCGCCGTGTTCGACGCGGTGAACGGCGTGGAGCCCCAGTCCGAGACGGTCTGGCGCCAGGCGGACCGTTACAAAGTCCCTCGCATCTGCTTCATCAACAAGATGGACCGGGTGGGCGCGGACTTCGAGATGTCCGTGGGCACCATCCGCGAGAAGCTGGGGGCCCGGCCGGTGCGGATGCAGCTGCCGCTGGGCGCCGAGGATGCCCACCGCGGCGTGATCGATCTGGTGCGGATGAAGGCGCTGGTGTTCCACGACTCGGAGATGGGCAGCAAGTACGATCTCGTGGACATCCCCGAGGAGTTTCAGGCCCAGGCCGAGGACGCCCGCTCGCAGCTCATCGAGGCCGCCGCCGAGCAGGACGACGCCCTCACCGAGAAGTTCCTCGAGGGCAAGGAGCTCACCGAGGACGAGATCCGGGGAGCCATCCGCAAGGGCTGTGTCGGCCTGAGGATCTTCCCGGTGTTCTGTGGCTCGGCCTTCAAGCACAAGGGCGTGCAGCCGCTGCTGGACGCGGTGATTGACTACCTGCCCAGCCCGCTCGACATCCCCCCGGTGCACGGCAAGAGCCCCAAGGGAGAGGACGAGGCGCGCCCCACGGACGACAAGGCGCCGTTCAGCGCCCTGGCGTTCAAGATCATGAACGATCCCACCTTCAGCGCCCAGACGCTCACGTTCCTGCGCGTCTACTCGGGGCGGCTGGAGGCGGGCACGGCGGTGTGGAACGCGGTGAAGGGCAAGCGCGAGCGCGTCAGCCGCCTGGTGCAGATGCGCGCGGACAAGAAGGACGAGCTCACCGAGTGCTTCGCCGGAGACATCTGCGCCGTGGTGGGCCTGAAGCTGGCCACCACCGGTGACACGCTCTGCGACGACAAGCACCCGATCATCCTCGAGCGGATGGAGTTCCCCGAGCCGGTGATCGACATCGCCATCGAGCCGAAGTCCACGGCGGACCAGGACAAGATCATCCAGGCGCTGCAGCGGCTGGCGGCGGAGGATCCCTCGTTCCGGGTGAAGACGAACGAGGAGACGGGGCAGACGATCATCGCCGGCATGGGCGAGCTGCACCTGGAGATCATCGTCGACCGGCTGCTGCGCGAGTTCAAAGTCGACGCCAACGTGGGCAAGCCCCAGGTGGCCTACCGGGAGACCATCACCATCCCCGCGGAGGCCGAGGGCAAGTACATCCGGCAGTCGGGCGGCAAGGGCCAGTACGGCCACATCTGGCTGCGGGTGATGCCCAACGAGCAGGGCAAGGGCTTCGCCTTCGAGAGCAAGATCACCGGCGGCGTGGTGCCCAAGGAGTTCGTCCAGGCGGTGAAAGAGGGCGTCTCCGAGTCCATGCAGAACGGCCCGGTGGCGGGCTACCCCATGGTGGACGTGAAGGTGGAGGCCTTCGACGGCTCCACGCACGATGTGGACTCGAGCGAGATCGCCTTCAAGATCGCCGGCTCCATGGCCTTCCGCGAGGCGGTGAACAAGGCCCAGGCGGTGCTGCTCGAGCCCATCATGAACTGCGAGATCGTCACCCCCGAGGAGTTCATGGGGGACGTCATCGGTGACCTGAACGGCCGCAAGGGGAAGATCCAGGGGATGACGCCCCGGCCTGGCGGAGTGCAGGCCATCCATGCGCAGGTACCGCTCGCCTCCATGTTCGGGTACTCGACGGACCTGCGCAGCAAGAGCCAGGGAAGAGCCACCTACACCATGCAGTTCAGCCACTACGCGCCCGCTCAGAAGGGGGCCCTGAATCGGTGATGGCTGCCGCAGGGTGCCCACCCTGCCGATTTCTGTTGATCTTTCAGTCACATTGGAGCAGGACGCAGCACCTTCGTTTTTGCCGAAAAATGCCGGCCACCGGGCTGGCCCCCACCAGGAGAAGTCATGGCCAAGGAGAAGTTCGACAGAAGCAAACCCCACGTGAACATCGGCACGATTGGCCACGTGGACCACGGGAAGACGTCGCTGACGGCCGCCATCACCAAGGTGCTGGCCAAGACGGGCGGCGCCACGTACCTGGCCTATGACCAGATCGACAAGGCCCCCGAGGAGCGCGAGCGCGGCATCACCATCTCCACCGCGCACGTGGAGTACCAGACCAAGAACCGTCACTACGCCCACGTGGACTGCCCGGGCCACGCCGACTACGTGAAGAACATGATCACCGGCGCGGCGCAGATGGACGGCGCCATCCTGGTGGTCTCTGCCGCCGACGGCCCGATGCCCCAGACGCGCGAGCACATCCTGCTCGCCCGCCAGGTGGGCGTGCCCTACATCGTCGTCTTCCTGAACAAGGTGGACATGCTGGACGATCCGGAGCTGCGCGAGCTGGTGGAGATGGAAGTTCGCGATCTACTCAAGAAGTACGAGTTCCCGGGCGACAAGATCCCCATCATCCCCGGCAGCGCGCTCAAGGCGCTGGAGGGTGACACCAGCGACATCGGCGAGGGGGCCATCCTGAAGCTGATGGAGGCGGTGGACAGCTACATCCCCACCCCTGCGCGCGCCACGGACAAGCCCTTCCTGATGCCGGTGGAGGACGTGTTCTCCATCGCCGGCCGCGGTACGGTGGCCACCGGCCGCGTCGAGCGCGGCATCATCAAG
>NZ_JBJMQP010000208.1:0-4502 GCF_045802625.1 Hyalangium sp.
CCTGGCGAGCGCTCTTCGTGGGAGGAGGCCCGCTGGAGGCGAGCCTGCGCGCCTGGGCCGAACGCCAGGGCCATCGGGTCCGAGTCATCACCGGCGTGCCGCATGCCCGGGTGCCCCGAGTGCTCAACGGAATGGATGTGCTCTGCGCGCCGAGCCAGACCACGCCCCGGTGGAAGGAGCAGTTTGGCCGGATGCTGGCGGAAGGGTTCGCGTGCGGAGTGCCGGTGATGACGAGTAACTCTGGAGAGATCCCCCACACCGCGGGGGACGCGGGGCGGGTGCTGCCGGAGGCGGACGAGTCGGCCTGGGCCGCGGCGCTGTCGGAGTTGCTGGAGAGCCCAGACCGCCGCCGCGAGCTGTCCGACCGAGGCCGCGAGCGCGCGGTGACACGGTTCGCCTGGCCCGTGGTGGCGCGGGAGCACCTCGACTTCTTCGAGTCGGTGCTCGGCTGAGCACGCCTGGTTCAGGGGACGTTAGAAACGGGCTCTCGCGAAGTGCGCCACGCCGCCGTTCTCACCGTCGAGCTGATCGTGGCGGAGCCTCAGGCTGGAGCGCTCCAACGCCTGGAACAGCGCTTGTTTCGGGCCGTTGGGGTGGTACTCCATCTGCCACGCGTCGATGTCTGCCAGCGTGTCAGGCATTGCCTCAGGCAGGAAGGCGTGCTCGGCGCCCTCGATGTCCATCTTCACGAGATCGATGCGCCGAGTGCCCGTCACGCGCCGCACCTCCTCCAGAGCCCCGGCCAGATCGAGCGTCCGTACCTCCAACGTGGCCTGAGCCGTGGAAGCGGCCCCCAAGCCGCGCGACTGGCTCGGGATGGAGGGATCCGCGTTCATCAATGCCGATCCGGCCTGCCGCGCGACCGCCACCGGCAGGCACGTCACCCGCCCTTCAAGCCCGTTCAGTCGGATCGTCTCCTGGAGCCGGCCGAACGTCTCGGGGAAGGGCTCGAAGCAGACGATCTTCGCATGAGGCGCCGCTCGCGCCGCCAGCACCGCGAATGCGCCGTAGTTGGCGCCGAAGTCCACCACCACCTTCGCGTCCCGCGGTACCTCATACTCGTGCCGACAGAAGAGGATCCACGCCGTGACCAGATCGTGAAAGGACTCCAGCGGCAGCACAAAGCCATCCCGCATCTCGAACCGCGCCGGGTAGGGCAGCTTCGTGAGCCCCAGGTAGGCGCTGGTGATGCCCGCCCAGCCCCGAATCGAGCCCGCGCAGCGCGTGACCTCGGGGAGCCGGTGGAGTTGGCGCACCCCTCGAACCAGTCTGGAAATCATACCCTCTGTGCTCCTCGGAGTTCCTGGGCCCGCTCGCGCTCGAGCAGGTCCACGATGGCGGCGGCCATCCCATCCCACGTCTGCGAGCGCAGCTCCCCCGCCAGCCGGAGGGTATGGGGGATTAGCTCCGCTTCGCGTCCCCTCCATGTCTCCAGGCGCCGCACCAGCTCCTCGACGTCATCCGGATCATCGATCAACAGATCCCTCAGCTCGGCCGGGTAGCGCTCGGCGACGCCGGCGGTCCGGCTCACCAGCGCGGGCAGCCCGGTACACAGCGCCTCGTGGACGCCCAGCCCGTACGCCTCATAGCGCGTGGGAGAGATCAGCAGATCCGCGGCGGCCATCAGCGCGGGCACGTCCTTGCGGAAGCCCAGGAACTGGATGCGCTCGCCCAGCCCACGCTGCCGGGCCTCACGCTCCCACGCCTCACGCTGGGCACCCACGCCCACCACCTTCAAGTCCACATTCCAGTCCCCGCGCGAGCACAGCCGCGCCCACGCCGGGAAGACCGTGTCGAACCCCTTGCGCTTGTCCCCGAGCGCGCCGACGAAGAGCGCCACCCGCCGCTCCTCGGGCCACCCCAGCGCCGCGCGCGCTTCTCGCCGCTCCTCGGGCGCACGGGGGCGGAACCGCTCCGGGTCAATGCCGTAATAGATGACGTGGACGCGCTCGGGCTGCGCGCCGGTGGCCGCTACCAGGTCCGCCTTGGTCCGCTCCGAGTTGGCGATGATGACGCGCGCACGTTGCAGCGCCTGGCGCTCGCCGCGCAGGTACAGCCTGTGGCTCACCTGGCCCTTGAGGCGGCGGAGCAGCGAGCCGGGGCCTTGGGAGGCATAGGCCCCATGGACATAGTGGACCCAGTTGGCAGCGGGCACCACGCAGTTGCCTCCATTGGCCAGCACCTGTCCGCCCTCGGCCAGCGTGCGCCGCGTCCAGAGCCGCCCTACCACGTCCAGCAGCGGCTCGCCCAGCATGTACGCACCGGCAGGCTTGGGCACGCGCACGAAGCGCACGTTCGAGAAGCCCAGCAGCTCATCCGCCACCCGGTGCGCCACGAGGCGCAACGGCACTCCCTGGCGCGCCAGATAGCTCGCCAGCGCGAGGTTGGCCCGATCCATGCCGCCGGTGGCGACGAAGTCACCGGCGATGAGGGTGTAGGGTCTCATGCAAGGGGAGAGGCGCAGCCTGCCGGGTCGAGTGGGAGAAGGCGCCGAAGAGCGCGGCGTTGAGCAGCCAGAACTCCATGCCCGCCTGGCTCATGAAGAAGGGGTAGCTGAAGGTGATGGCGATGGCGCCCACGTTGTAGCCAAAGAGGAGGGTGCCCCACAGCGAGAACTCGTTGTGGTCATCCCGGCGTAAGGCCAGCCGCAAGGCCCAGAACAGCGACACGAGCAACCCCAGTGGATAGAGCACCAGCACGGGGAGGCCGCCATCGTAGACCCAGGCCGTCCATTGGATCTCCGCCCAGAGGGCAGAAGAGAGGTCGCCGAAGTAGGCGTTGGCCATCCCATAACGACCGAGCCCCGCTCCGAGCGGGTATTGGGGCAGGAAGTAGCCGACCGTGTTCTCCAGGAAGTGGCCCCGGTTGCTGTAGTAGACGTCTCCCGCGTCGACCGAGACGAGGCTGCCCCAGCGCTGAGTGACGGCGTCTCCGCCCATGGCCACGGCCCACCCGAAGCCGACGACGGCGAAGCCGCCCACCACGAGGAGCAATTGGGTCAGCCGCAGCAGCCGGCCGTTCAGCGCGAGCACGGCTCCCATCGCCAGCAGGCACGCGAGCAACATCAGCGCGGTGGCGCGCACCTGGCAGAGGTAGAGGCTGACAACTCCCAGGAAGATTCCGCCCACGCTCAGCAGACGGATCAGCCCTCGCTTCGAGCTGATGAGGAACCCGGCTCCCAGCAGCACCGAGTAGAAGGCTCCCGTGGCGGCTCCGCCCGGCGTGTCGGTGAGCCCGAAGGGCCGGAAGACGCGCTGGCCGCTGGCCAACTCGAACTGGAGGCTCTGGGTGTAGTCCTCGCCAACGGCCTCAATGACGGATGACAGTGCGGGCTGGAACCTGCCTGGGAAAGAGATCTGCAGCACTCCCACGCCAGCGCTGGCCGCGTTGAAGAGGAAGAGCAGCGCCAGGGTACGCCGGAACGCCTTCGCGTCCATGCGCAGCCTCGTCCCCCAGATCAGCGGCGCCATGATGGACAGCTGGATGCCCAGCTGGGCCAGGCCCGCCAGCGCCGTGCCTGCCTCTGGATGGAAGAAGTTCAGAGCGGTGAACCCCATCGCCCCGAGCACCAAGGGCAAGGCCGGGTGCCGCAAGGAACGTCCCGGCACGAGCACGAGCATTGCCAGGCTGGCGCCGAACGACAGGATGCGGAACACCACGCGCAGCGCCGATAAGGATTCCACCAGCAGCGCGAGCTGGCAGAGGATCTCCAAGGCGATGAAACAGGGCACCACGAGGCTCGAGGCCCAGAAGTTCTGGGGTGGCGGAGCGGAGGTGGAGCCTTCGTCGCTCGCGGCGGCAGGAGCCACGGCGGAGGCAGGGCTTCCTTCGACGGCCGGTGGCTCCACCGGGGGGGGCACGGGGCGGGTGTGGCGCTGCCTCAGGACACCGGGGCCCTTGAGTTGCGGGCGTACGGAGGAGGCTCCGAACCGAGGGCTCCTCATGGGCGAGCCCCCTGCCTGAGAGACCGAACGTCTTCCTCCAGTCCGCGCAGGAACGCGGACGGCTCGCACAACGCCACGGCGCGCGAGGGACCTGCCGCCCCGAGCTGGCGCCGCGCCTCTCCATCCTGGATCAGCCGCTGAAGCGCCTGGGCCAGCGGCTCCGGCGCTGGCGGCACGAGGACGCCGCACGTGCTGTCAATCGTCTCCAGCGGCCCTCCCATGGAGGTGGTGACCACGGGCAGCCCCGCATGCAGCGCCTCGATGAACGCCAGGCCGAACGAGTCGGAGGCCGTATTGGGCTGACAGTGGAGATCCCCCGCGGCCAGCAGGCGCTGCACATCCGAGCGTTGTCCGAGGAACCGCACGCGCTCGCGGATGCCCAGCCCGGAGGCCAGCGCCTCCAGCTCCGCCAGGTAGCGCACCTCCATCGGGCGCTGCGCACCTCCCGCCACCCACAGCACCCAGTCCGGCACACTCCTCAGCCGCCCGAGCGCGTCCAGCAATAGGCGGTGTCCCTTGCCCTCCTCCATCCGGCAGCACTGCACGATGACGACATCC
>NZ_JBJMQP010000209.1:0-1886 GCF_045802625.1 Hyalangium sp.
ATGTCGTGCCCTCGGCCCCGCAGGCCCCCACCTCGGCCGAGCTGCGCTCCTTCCTCAAGGAGCACCTGCCCGAGTACATGGTGCCCTCCGCCTTCGTGGTGCTCGAGGCGCTGCCCATCACCGCCAACGGCAAGTTGGACCGCAAGGCCCTGCCGGCCCCGGAGGCCACGGTCTCCGCCGCCGAGTACATCGCCCCGCGTACGCCCACCGAGGAGAAGCTCGCCGCCCTCTGGGCCGAGGTGCTCGGCGTGCCTCGCGTCGGCGTCGAGGACAACTTCTTCGAGCTGGGCGGCCACTCGCTGCTGGCCACCCAGGTCATCTCCCGCGTGCGCTCCGCCTTCGAGATGGAGCTGCCCGTCCGCGCCCTCTTCGAGGCCCCCACCCTCGGCGAGCTCGCGCGCAGGATCGACGAGGTCCTCGCCCGCGAGACCGGGAACGCCTCCCAGACGCCCACCCCGCGGCCCGTGCCGCGCACGGGGGACCTGCCGCTGGCCTTCTCCCAGCAGCGGCTGTGGTTCCTCGATCAGCTCGAGCCCGGTAGCCCCGTCTACAACGTCCCGTACGCGCTCCGGCTCTCCGGCCAGCCGGATGCCGAGGCGCTACGCCACGCCTTCGAGGAGCTCGTGCGCCGTCACGAGTCCCTGCGCACCACCTTCACCTCCCGCGATGGCCAGCCGCGCCAGGTCATCGCGCCCTCGCTCGATCTTCCGCTCGAGGTGATGGACCTCCAGGACGTGCCCGCCGCCAGGCGTGAGGCCCGGGCCCGCGAGCTGGCCCGTCAGGAGGCGCAGCGTCCCTTCGATCTGACGAACGGACCGCTCCTGCGCACCGCCCTGCTGCGCCTGGGCGCGGATGACCATGTGCTGCTCGTGACCCTGCACCACATCATTTCCGATGGCTGGTCCATGGGTGTGCTCGTGCGCGAGGTGGCCGTGTTCTACGCCGCCTTCGTCGCGGGTCAGCAGCCCTCGCTGCCGCCCCTGCCCATCCAGTACGCCGACTTCGCCGTCTGGCAGCGCGAGTGGCTCCAGGGCGAGGTGCTCGATTCGCAACTGGGTTACTGGAAGCAGCAGCTCTCCGGCGCGGCGCACCTGGAGCTGACCACCGACAAGCCGCGGCCCCCCGTCCAGACGGTCCGGGGTGACAGTCTGCCCGTCGTCCTGCCCAAGGCCCTCTCCGAGTCCATCAAGGCCCTCTCCACGCGTCTGGGCGTCACGCCCTTCATGACGCTGCTGGCCGGCTTCCAGGTGCTGCTGCACCGCTACTCCGGACAGGACGACATCTCGGTGGGCTCGCCCATCGCCGGGCGCCGTGGCACCGAGCTCGAAAGCCTCATCGGCTTCTTCGTCAACACGCTCGTCCTGCGCTCGCGCGTGGATCCCGGGACTACCTTCCGCGAGCTACTGCTCCAGGTGCGCGACACCACGCTCGCCGCCTACGAGCACCAGGACGTCCCTTTCGAGAAGCTCGTGGAGGAGCTCCAGCCTCAGCGAGACCTCAGCCGTCCGCCCTTCTTCCAGGTGATGTTCGTCCTGCAGAACACGCCGGTCGAAGCGCTGCGCCTGCCGGGGCTCACGCTGCGCCCGATGCAGCACTCGAGCACCACGGCCAAGTTCGACTGGACGCTCGGGTTCACCGACATGCCAGAGGGCTTCACGGGAAACCTCGAGTACAACACCGACCTCTTCGAGCCGGGCACCGTGGCCCGGGCCATGGTGCACCTGCGGGTGCTGCTGTCGGCCGTCGTCGCCAACCCCGAGGCCCGGCTCTCCGAGCTGCCGCTGCTCTCCGAGGCCGAGCGGCGCAAGGTGTTGGTGGAGTGGAACGACACGCGCGTGGACTACCCGCGTGACTCCTCCATCCACGCGCTCTTCGAGGCCCAGGCC
>NZ_JBJMQP010000210.1:0-9335 GCF_045802625.1 Hyalangium sp.
CGCCTTCGCCTTCTCCCAGTCCTTGCGGAACAGCATGATGCGGCCCAGGTGCACGTTCGTCCCCGGCATGCCCGGGTGGACTCGCAGCGAGCCGCGCAGCACCTGCTCCGCCTCGTCCAGCCGCCGCAGCTCCAGCAGCGTCAGCGCGTACTTGTTGGACACCGACTCGTACTTGTCGCCGACGATCTGGTACGCCTTGGCGTACTCCGCCGCCGCGGCCTTGGTGCGGTTGCGCTCACGCAGCACCTCGCCCAGGTGCGCCAGCTTGCGCGCGGGCAGATCCTCCACCTCCTCGAAGTCGCCGAAGGAGATCTCCCGCCCCTTCTTCGCATCCTCCTTGTCCTTGCCCTTGGCCTGCTCCTTCAGCACCACCTCTTCGCGCGGCACCAGCTCCTTGGGGAAGGACTGCTTCTTGATGAACGCCAGCCACGACTTCTCGAAGAGCGGGAAGGGCATGCCCATGGCTGCCTCCACCGCCTTGCGGTCCGTCTGCCCGTTGCGCAGCTCCTGGATGATGGTGCGGAAGCCCGCCGTGCCCTTCGTGTCGTGCACGTAGTCGATGGCGTAGAAGACCTCCGCGAACGCCAGCGCCGCGTCCTCCGCGTTGGGCAGCATGGCGATGGACGGGCTCATCTTCTCGAACGGCACCAGCGTGTTCGCCTTCACCCGCTTGCCCAGCAGCGCCAGCGCGGAGGGGCTCAGCCCCAGCCCGCCCTCGCCGCGCCAGCGGGACTCCTCGAACTTCGCGAACCCCTCGTGCAGCCAGATGGGCACCGAGTTGTGGCTGCTCTGGCTGACCACCAGGTGGATGTACTCGTGCGCCAGCGTGTCCTGCCAGTCATAGCCGCGCGCCACCGCCTTGGGGCTGGTCACCATCAGCTTGTTGAACTTGCAGATGGCGATCGTCCCCGTGGTGGTGATCTGCTCGTAGGTGAGCGTGCTGATCTTCGACAGCTCCCGGGCGTTGTTCACCATCTCCACGCGGATCTTGTTGCCACCCGGCGGCGTCCAGCCGAAGTCCTCCTGCAGGGCCCGGTAGATGGACTCCAGCGTCTCCAGGGCATAGGGGACGAGGATCTCCTCCTTGCCGTTGGGGTAGTAGAAGACGAAGTGCTCGCTCTCGGCCTTCTTGTGGCCCTTGGTGAGGGCGAGCGTGTCCTTGGCCAGCCGCAGGTAGCTGCCCGGCTTGTCCTCGATGCCCGCCTGCTGGAGCAGGTCCGCCGCCTCCGCGTAGCGCCCCTCCTCGAAGTCGAGGCGCCCATGGAAGTACTTCAGCGCCTCGACGCTCTCCGGGACGAGCTTCTCCAGCTCCTCCAGCTCGCGGTGGGCGCCGACGAGATCCCACCCGTCGATGGCGTCCTCCACCTTGGCCAGGCGCTCCTTGGCCTCGGCCCGCACCGCCTCGTCATCCGCGCGGGCCGGAGCGGCCATCAGCAGCAGGCCCAGCGCTCCGAGCACCGCCAGCACGCCCACCGTCCTCTCCCCGAGGAGAGCGGGGCCTCGCCCATGAACCTCCGAGTGACGCCTCACTTCACCAGCTCCTCGTAGTAGCGCTTCACCTGCTCCCGGTAACGCTCGGGCGCCCCCTGCTTCATCGCGTCCAGCAGATCCTTCCGGAACTCCTTGGGCGCCTGGAACGCGTCCTCGTCCGGCAGCTCCACCTTCTCGCGAGGATCCATGCCGTTGCCCTCGCGCCGCCCTCCCATGCCCATGGGCAGTGGCAGGCCGCCCTGGCCCTGGCCCTGCTGGCTCTGCTTCATCTGCTGCTGGAAGTGCTTGAGCCCCTCCAGCGCCTGCTGCTGCTGGCCGTAGCCGCGGCCCGGATCCTGGCCGCCCATCTTCTGGGCCGCCTCGCCCATGCGCTGGCCGATCTGCTCCATCTGCTCGCCGGCCTCCTGGCCGAACACGGGCGCCAGCTGCTGCATCTCCTCCATCTGCTGGCGCAGGCCCTGGGCCTTCTGCTCCAGCTGCTGCTGCTGCTCGGCGAGCTTCTTGAGCTGCTGGCGCTCCTGCTGGCTCAGCTGCGAGCCCGGCTCCGGGAAGAGCGACTGCAGCTTCTGGCTCACCTCCTGCATCGTCTGCGCGTCCTTCTGGAGGCCCTGGGCCAGCTGCTCCGACTGCTTTCGCACCTCGTCCGGGTTGCCGAACATCTCGTCCAGCTTGCGCTGGTGCTCGCCCATCTGCGCGAGCTGCTGGGACATGTCCTCGGAGCGCTGGGCCGAGTCCGCCGCCAAGTCATACGCGTCCGACTTGAGCGCGTTCTTCAGGTTCTCCAGCTCGGCCTGGGCCTCGGAGAGCGGGCCGGCCGCGCGGCTGTTGAGCTGGTCCGGTTTGACTTGCTGGTAGCTCTTCTGCACCTGCTCCACCTGGCGCAGCAGGTCCTCCTTCATGGCCTTGCCCTTCTCGCTCAGGCGCTCCTTGTTCTGGTTGCGGGCCTGGTCGCGCAGGGCCTTGGTGGCGTCGGCCACCTCCTGCTGCTCCTGCACCGTCTTCTGCAGGTCACCCATGAAGCTGCCAAACTTCTGCGCCAGCTCCGGGTACTGCTCGCCGCCCATCTCGCCCTGGGCCTTGTTGAGCGACTCCATCATCTTGTCCATCTGCATGGAGAGCTCCTGGAGCTTGGCGAGCGCCTCGTCCGCCTTGCCCTCGCGCATGAGCTTCTCCACCTGGTCCAGGCCGCTCTGCATGTCCTGGTCCTTGTTCATCTCGGAGAGCGCCTCGGAGTTGAAGTGCTCGTCGCGGATGCCCTTGCGCAGCTCGGACATGCGCTGCATCAGCTCGTTGATGCGCTGGCGCAGCTGGTTGATCTCCTGGAGGATCTGCTGGCGGGCCGCGTCGTTGGGGGTGGTCTTGTACTGCTCGATGAGCCGGGCCAGATCCCGCCGCTCCTCGCCCAGCTCCTTGGCCAGCTCCTGGAGCGCCTCGATCTTCTGCCGGTCCAGCAGGGACTCCAGGTAGAGGACGTCCTTCTCCGTCTCGGAGATCTCATCGTTCACCGCCGCCGTCAGCCGGGTGCCGGTGCCCCAGTCCTCGCCGCGCAGCCGCTGGGTGCGCAGGTAGAGGCGCCGGAAGTCCATGGTGGCGGAGATCTTCTTCGACAGCCCATCCGCGATGTTGAGCATCGCCCCGAGCAGTTCCCGGGGCACGTCCCGCTCGCGCGAGAGGTCCTGCGCCAGCGCGCGCATGTCCGTCACCAGCTGCTGGCCGTTGACGTCCACGGCCTGGCCGGCGGTGACCTTCTGCAGGTCCTTCTTCTCGTCATGGTCCCCGCCGTCCAGCCGGTCCGCGAGGTGATCCACCAGCCGGCCCCAGAGCGCCTCGGCCTTCTGGAGCGCGGCGCGGCGGTGCTCGGCGGCGCTGTAGATGCGCAGCACCTGGGTGCGGCTGACGCCCCGCTTGGGGCCCTCCACCGCGTCGTTGTCCTTGGCCTCGACGTAGTAGGTGATGCGGTCGCCCGGCTTCACGGTGAACTGGCTCAGGTCCCACGTGTACGTGCCCTTGGTGCGGCGGCCGTCCTCGCGCGGCAGCGGCACGCGCGTCTCCTGCTGCGCGGTGGGGGTGCGGAACATGAGCGCCAGCTCGCTCAGCCCGTAGTCGTCGCCGGCCTCGTACTTGAGCGTCACCTTCTGGCCCGGATCCACCTCGAGCTCGGCGGCCGGGGTGAGCAGCTGCACCTGGGGCGCCGCGTCCGGCTCGACCGTGAGGGGAATGTCCGGGCCCACCGCGATGGGCTTGGCGCGCTGGCCGTAGAAGATGAAGTGGTACTTGCCCGTCTTCTTCGTCACGAAGGAGCCGGTCAGCTCCCGCTTGCCCTCCACCTTGAGGGGCAGCGTCTGGTCATTGATGACGATCTCGGCGCGCTCCACCTCCCGGTCCGAGCGCGTCTTGATCGCCACCTCGGTGCCGGCCGGCGCGTTCACCTCTCCGTTGGTGCCCGACACGGTGCGCAGCGCGAGCCCCGTATAGGCCGGGTAGTGGTACGTCAGCTCAATGTCTCCGGTGATGGGCTCGGCCTGCGCGGAGGCCTCGGCCTCGCGCCCTGCCGCCCACGCCTTCCCCGCGCCCGCGCGCCAGCGTCCGCCCGTCAGCGCCAGCGTGACGATGACGGCGAGCACCACGGCCCCGAGCACCTGGGCCACGCGCCGCATCCGCCGGCTGTCCACCACGGAGGCCGGGCTCACCATGCTGGCGCGCCAGCTCATCTCGCTCAGGAAGGCGGCGACGAGCATCCGCGAGTGCTGCTCCGTCGCGCTCTCCCGGGAGAGCTCCACCGCGGCGAGCACGTCCAGCGACAGCTCCGGCCGGCGCTCACCGATCAGCCGCGCCGTGCGGAGGTCATCTCCCACCAGCCGCCGGGACAAGAGGATCCCCAGCGCGCACGCCACGGCGACACCCACGAGCGGGGCGAGGATCAGCACCCACCGGCCCAGCTCCGGCGCCACGAGCCCCAGGAAACCCCCGGCGAGCCCGAGCCCCAGCAGGGCGATGGCGCCCAGCATGCCGCCTTCCATCCAGAGCTGGCGCCGCTGGCGGGCGCGCACGCCGGCGAGCAGGGCCTCCACCTGGGGAGAGCGCAGCTTCGCCCTCGCCGGGGCCGGAGCCTGGGGGGGCGGGGGCGGGGGAAGTTCAGGGCCTGGGGTCTGCGGGGTTTCGACGGTCACAGTCTCGTCCGCTCAGTCGCGAGGCAACCCGCAGGTGGGCCGCCTATTTCCCAATTGTGTAGCAAGCTCCCGCCGCATGCGCGGCCCTTCATTATGAAAGGGCCTCGGCGGAGGGGCACTCTGTCAGGCGGAGGAAGGCAGGCGGGGGTGGGGGTTCAGCGGGCGGCAGAGCGTCGCCCCGAGCCATCATCCCCGGGGTTGGCCGTCGTCCATGGGCCCGGACGAGGGCGTGATGGCGCCCAGCTCCTCGGCCAGCGCGGTCAGCACATCCTGGGTGTGGAGAATGCGGGCCCGGTTCATCTTCGAGAGCACCCGCTGGACGGCCGCCTCCACCGTCCCCGTGGAGGGGATGTCCAGCGCCCGGCCGGGCTCGGTGAGGGCGAACAGGGCCTTGCGCCCATCGAGCGGATCCGACTTGCGCTCCAGCAGGCCGCGCTTCTCCAGGCGCTTGAGGACGCCGGTGAGGGTGCTCGGGTGGACGTGGAGGATCTGAGCGAGCGTGCCCGCGGTGATGCCTGGGAAGCGGCCAACCAGGCGCAGCACCAGCCGCTGGGGGCCGGTGATGCCCAACTGGGACTCCATCCGCTTGGAGGTGGACTGAAGACCGTGATCCACGGCCCAGAGCAGCCGCATGAACTCGAGCACTTCCCCCAACTGGGGCCCGCGGGCCTTCTCGGGCTGTGCAGTGGGTGCCGGCTCGACGCTCTCGTTCATGTCCGCAGTCTCTTTCAACTCGGCCTCCATGTTCCCCATCCGACAGTTTTAGCTCCGTTCCCTCTTTTCCACAGCGGGGGACTGATTGCACCTCCAAGAAAGGCAAGCTGGTAAGCGATCAACCAGGCTACCTGAAGGGTGGGTCCTACCTGCCTCGCCCTCCGGCAGGGTGGTGACGCGATGCGTCGAGGCTCGTCTGAGCAACAGGACTTGAGACAAGGGCCGCCCCGGCCATGAAGGCACCGGAGCGGCCCCAGGGCTTACGGCTTCAGTGCCTCGACTTCTTCTTCTTCGGCGCGTCCGAGCCGCTGGCCTTCTCCTCCGTCAGCGTCGTGGGGCCGGTGATTGACAGGAACGGCTTGAGCTTCTCGAACTTCTTCTTCCCGAAGCCCTTCACCCGCACCAGCTCCTCGATGCGTTTGAAGGGCTGCTTCTGCCGGTACGCGAGGACGCGCTCCGCCGCCTTCGCCCCCACGCCCGGAAGCCGATCCAGCTCCTCCTTCGAGCCCTCGTTGAGATTCACCACCCCCGAGTACTGCGTGCGGCTCTTGCCGGCCTCCGCCACCCCGGGCCCCAACGCTCCCAGCCCGAGCACCAGCGCCCACGCCACCAGCACCCCGCGCCGGCTCATGAGTGGCCTCCCACGAGCCCCGACTCGAGCCCCGGCTCCGACGAGAAGCGGCCGCCAGCGGCCTGCACCCCGTCCCGCTTGTCCGCCGCCTCGCGCACGTGCAGCTTGCCGTCCAGCGGCAGCACATCCAGCAGCACGTTCAACGAGCCATCCTTGTTCACGAAGGCGCTCCCCGCCCGCACCCAGATGCTCCCGCCCTTGCCCTCCCGAATGGAGAACACCGCCAACCGTTTTCCTGCCGTCAGCATCTTCCTACCTCGCTCCTTCACTCCTCCCGCGCCACCGCGGCGCGGGCGCCTCATCGGCTTCGACCGCCTGAGGTCGCCCGGGCCTAGAGCAGCAGCCGTGCCAACGGTGTTTTCCCTCTGAGAGGCGTGGAGCGCATGCCCGCACGAGCGCGCCCACCGTCCAGGAACGTGGACTGGCGTGGACGGTCTCGGGCCTACTGACGCGCGGAGGTCCGCTTCGAGGCCGGCTTCTTCGAGGCAGGCTTCTTCGCCGCGGCCTTGCGCTGCGGCTTCTTCGCGGAGGCCTTCTTCTTCGGCGCGGGGGCCTCGGCCTGCTCCTCCTCGCTCGCCTCCTTCGCCACGTCCTCGACGGCCTTCGTGTTCTGCTTGCGGAAGCGGTCGAACGCGTCCTTCGAGAAGAGCGAGGAGCCCTCGGTGCGCGCGCGCCGGAACACCTCCTTCAGGTTCTCGCGCGAGAGGTCCGGGTGCTGGAAGTACTCCATCGCCACGCGGCCCATGGCCCAGTTGGCCGCGAAGGCCGGCGCCACCGTGAGCAGCGCGCCGAACACCGGAATGAGCGCCTTGATGCCCTGCCTGGCCAGCAGGCCCACTCCCGCCGTGGTGCCCAGCTCGAGGATCAGATCCCTCGCGGACGCCTTGCTCACCTTGCGCCCGTAGACGTGGCCCACGGTGATGACCATGGCCGTCTGGATGGGCAGCGTCAGCACCACATCCGACAGCGGCAGCGGAGAGATGGCCACCAGCGCCGCCGCGTACGAGCACATGTTGATGACATCTCGCGCCGTCTTGTCCCGCTCCTTCACGGGCACCTTGCTGAAGTCCCGCGTCCGGATGTCATCCAATGTGTCGAGCCACGACATGGTCGTCTTCTCCTGGGCTGGAGCGCCGAGCATACCCCGGCCCCAGCCGCCGCGAGTCGCCGGGTGAACACGGCGCGTGCCCGCAGAAGTGCTCCCGGGAAAAATCCTGCTGGGAGTGGAAGGGGCTGATCAGCGCAAGTCGCCTTGAGTACAGGAGGGCTGGTCACGCTCGGGGGACATGCACACGTTCGGGCCTCGATTCCGGGGAGGAGGGGAGGGGTCTTGGCGCTCAAGTTCTCGGTGCTGGTCTCGCAGTTCCTGTATGACCGTCAGGCGGTGCTCAAGGCTGTCTCCTGGCCCGTGCTCGTGTGGGAGTCTCCGCCGCCTCGGCCGGATCCCCACGTGGCGCTCGCCCGCAGCACCCTGTCCAACCTCCGCTTCCAGAGGCCCGTCCCCGCCGAGCCGCTCGTGTTCGAGCTGTGCAAGCGCACCCCAGGTGCCGCGGAGATCACGCTCGGGCGCACCCCGGAGTGTGACATCGTCATCGAGGACGCGACGGTCTCGCGCCTGCATGCCTGCTTCCGCCGCGAGCCGCACACCGGCATGTGGCACGTGGTGGATGCCGAGAGCCACAACGGCACCTTCCAGGCCGGAGTGCTCATTGTCCCCGGCCGGCCCACGCCGCTGTTCGATCGGGCCTCGCTGCGCTTCGGGGGCGTGGAGATGTCCTTCCTCCAAGCGTCCGCCTTCGAGCAGTACGTGCAGGCCCGAGCCGGGTCGGCGGTGCGCTTGACGTCCGTGGGCTGAAGCTCCTAGAAGGGGCGCGCCTTTGGGTGCCCACGTCGGGCACGCAAGAGGGAAGCCGGTGGAAGTCCGGCGCGGTCCCGCCACTGTAAGTGGGCAGCCCTGTCGGTCAGGGCCGGGGTCCTCGGCAGTCCCCACTTGGGAGCACGGCTCCTGGGGAAGGGGGAGGACTCCTTCCGGAGAGGCGCAGCGTGCGCTCTCACCCCGGAGCCCATGAGCCAGGAGACCTGCCCAGAGGTCCGGTCGTCCCCGAGACGGCACCGGCTGGCCTTCTCTCTTCGAGGAAGAGAGTGGAAGGCGGAGCATGGGCTGGCCACTTCTCGCCAGGGCCGGGTTCGGTCTGGCGCTCATCCTGAGCGGAGCCGCGCGGGCGCGGAGCGTGCCGGCTCCCGCCGCTACGGACGCGGGTGAGCCGGCTCCCATCGTCATCGAGCCCGAGGCCGAGCCCGAGCAAGGCCCGGCCGTCTCCGCCGAGCCCGAGGGCGGAGTGATCACCGTCCCTACCGTGGAGGTCCACGCGCCGCCCGCCGCCGAGCCGCTGGACTCGGCCAGCCAGAGGGACCCGAGCGGCGCGCTCACCGTCATCCACACCTCGGACTTTGGCGGAGCCGCGAAGGATGCCGCCGAGGTGCTCTCCACCTCCACGGGCGTGCTGGTGCAGGACAGCGGCGGGTACGGGCAGAGCAAGAACGTGGTGGTGCGCGGGGCCTCTCCCAACGGGACGCTCGTGCTGCTGGATGGCATTCCCCTCAACGGCGCGGGAGGCATTGTCGATCTGTCTCGCGTGCCGCTGGCCCTGGTGGACCGCTTCGAGGTGCTGCGTGGTGGCGCCGGTGCGCGCTACGGCTCGGGCGGGTTGGGAGGCGTGGTGAACGTCATCACCCGGAGCCCTGGCGCCGAGCCGCGCGTGGCGGGCGAGGCCACCTACGGCAGCTGGGGCACGGCGCTGGGATGGCTGTCCGCGACAGGTCCGGTGGCGGGAGTCGACACGCTGCTGTTGGTGCACGGCGGACGGTCCAGCGGAGACTTCCCGTTCCTCTTCGATCCGAGCCCCGCGTTCCCGGGAGACGAGCCGGTCGAGCGCCGCCGGACCAACAACGATGCGCGGGGCACGGGCGGGCTGTTGAGGCTGAGGCACACGTGGGCCAGCGGCTACGAGGTGGATCTGCTGGGTGAGCTGTCCTTCGATGATCGAGGGCTGGCGGGCACCGCGACCAATCCACTCCCGGACGCGAGGCAGAGCACGGGGCGCGTGGCGACGAGCCTCCGCCTCTCGGGCGAGCTCGGAGGCGCGCGGGGATCCGCGAGGGCGTGGTTCCGGAGGGATCGCATCGGCCTGTCCGGTGGGCCGCAGGCAGAGCAGGGCGCCCAGGCCCAGCGGGTGGGCGGCGTGGAGCTGGAGGCGCGCAAGCTGCTGGGCGGCTGGCAGAGCCTCTCGGCGACGCTGACGGTGTCTGGCGAGGACGTGACGGACGCG
>NZ_JBJMQP010000211.1:0-8594 GCF_045802625.1 Hyalangium sp.
TTGGAGGGCAACCCCACCCGGGCCGCTGAGGCTGACGTCGGCTTCCGCGTGGCGGGCTGGTACTGGACCACGCACGGGCTCAACGCCCTGGCCGACGCAGGCGACTTCCGGGAAATCACCCATCGGATCAACGGTGGCTTCAACGGCCAGGAGCAGCGGGAGAAGTACTACCAGCGGGCACTGGCCGCACTGTGAAGCCCTCCGGAGGACTTCGTGTATGCCGGCACACTAAGCCTCGGCTGGCGGAGGCCGAAACCTTGAGGCAATGGCGCAGCGGAATACCGTGCCGGGCTGATGAGTGTCCCGCTGTCTCCGCTGCTGCAGAGGTTTGAATCCCACCTGGCGTGTGCACGCTGGCTCTCACCGCACACGGTCCGCAATTACCTCGTGGACGCTCGGCACTTGGAGGCCTGGCTTGGAGCTCGAGGCCAGTCCCTCAAGGCTGCCACCCGCGCTGATCTCAAGTCCTACTTCGTGGAGCTGCGCCCGCTGCTGGCCCCGGCCAGCAGAGCCAGGCGCCTGGAGGGAGTAAAGGAGCTCTACCGCTTCCTGCAGCGCCACCGCATGGTGAAGGCCTCGCCGGCGGAGCGCCTGGGTGAGCGCTTCGGCCGCGCGAGGCGGCGGCCCAGCACCTGGCTCTCCGAAGCGGAGGTTGCCTCGGTGCTCGCAAGGCCTGTCGCTCCCACCGTCTTCCTGTTGAGGGACAGGGCCATCCTCGAGCTGCTGTATGGCGGAGGCCTCCGCAGCGCCGAGCTGCAGGGGCTCAACCTGGATGACGTGGACGTCGCCGGCTGCATGGTGCGGGTGATGGGCAAGGGCATGAAGGAGCGCCTGTGCCCGCTCAACCGTGACGCCATGCGCGCCCTCCAGGAGTACCTCGAGCTGCGCCCGCTGATCTGCCGCGGCGGTGACGAGGACGCCCAGCGCGCCGTGTTCCTCAACTCTCATGGGGAGCGAGCCTGCAAGAGCGTGGTGTACCGGTGCGTCCAGCGGGCCTTCGCCTCGAGGCTGGGAAAGCACGTGTCACCGCATGCGCTCCGTCACGCCTTCGCCTCGCACCTGGTGCACAGAGGCGCTCGCATCACCGACGTCCAGGAGCTGCTCGGCCACGCCGACGCCAACACCACCGCCCGGTATGTCCAGTGCACCACGGAGTACCTCCAGGCGCAGCACCAGGCGCACCACCCCCGGGCCTGAAGGGCCACAAGGCTGTTGCATGTGTGTGCGGGTGGGATCTAAGTTCGGGCAACCGGAGAGAGGTAGCACTCTCACCCGGTGCCCTAGGCACGTCAGCGGTAGCAGCCGCTGCGGCTTTCTGGTGGGTCCTCCCTGATGGGGGGCAGCTCACTGGCGTGGCGCCCGGACCCGGATGCTGTGCAGGCTGTCCTGCTACGGGCGGCACGGTAGTGCTCCACACTGACGTGTGGGGCCGTGGTGACGGACGTTGCGAGAGGTCAGCCCTACTCAGCCAGAAGTACGCCCGCGCGCTGCTACGTGCGAGAGATCTTTTCTCACTTCGCAAGCGCGCTACATAACGGGCTCTTATCGCGCAGACTGAGAGAAAGTTGTGCTGGGTGATTTCTCACCCAGCCCCACTCTCAAGGATTTCCGAGGGATGGCCTGTCACCCGGGCTTTACCCGGGAGAGCCCCTGGCGCTCGAAGGGGCCGTCAGTAGCGCAGAGGGAGCACCCACAGCTCGCTGCCGTGGACTCCATCGTGGGCGACGAAGAAGACCTGGGAGCCCACCCGGGTGAAGCCCTGTGGGAACGAGGAGGCCGGCCCCGGCGAGATGTCCTGCACCCGGCGCGTGTTGCTCAGCGTTCCTTTGCTCACCCAGAGCTCCAGGCCCGACGTGTCATCCGCGCCACTGAAGAGCACGCGCTTGTCGAGCGCGAAGAGCGTGGTTCCGAACTCGTCGTACAGGCTCAACGGGTGGTGCACCATCGTCGTTCCGGCGGTCGTCCCATTGCTCGCCCAGAGCTGGGTGTCGCGCGGGGCCGGCCCGAAGCCATAGATGCCAAGCGAGAAGAAGAGCCTCTCGCCCGCGACGGCGAAGGTGTCGATGTAGAGCGACGAGTCCGGATCGCTGTAGGGGTTGGGCAGGTGAGCGACGAACTTCACATGCGAGGCAGGCGCGCCGTTCCTCAGCCTGTACAGGGTCATCGAGCCGTCGGGTTGATCCCTCACCGCGAAGTACAGGTAGTCGAGGACCGCATCAAGGACCTGCACGTAGTTGCTGTCCGGGCCGGGCTTCAGGTCCGCGGCGAGCACCGTGCCGCTCAAGGTGCCATCGCTCCTCCACAGCTCGGTGCCGTGGGCCAGATCCGTGGCGGTGAAGTAGACGTTGTGGCCCAGGGCTCGCAACCCGTAGGGATAGGAGCTGTCCGGCCCCGGCAGGATGTCCTTCACCAGCCCCGTGCCCGCCTCGGTGCCATTGCTCTTCCACAGCTCGGTGCCGTGCGCCGGATCCGTGAAGACGAAGAAGAGCGTGTTGTTCACCACTACGTCCACGAACGACAGAGATGTGTCGGCGCCCAGATCCTTGATCCGCACCGTGCCGGCCTCGGTGCCATCACTCCTCCACAGCTCGGTGCGAGAGGGCGAGGTGGGCGTCTCTGGGATGTAGCGGAAGAAGAGCAGCCAGGATCCGACGGCCTTCAAGTGGTACGGCCCCGAGTCTCCCGGCCCTGGAACGATGTCCTTCACCAGCCGCGTGCCGCCGGTGGTGCCATCGCTCACCCACAGCTCGCGGCCGTGGTCCGCGTCGCTCACCACGAAGAAGAGCCGTGAGCCCAGCGGCGTCAGCTCATTCAGGGTGTTGAAGAAGAAGCCTGACGGAGGCGATGAGAACTGCTTGACCGGCACGGTGCCCCCCGATGTTCCGTCGCTCTTCCAGAGCTCCCTGCGGCCGTCCTCGAAGTTGGCGGCGAAGAAGAGCTTGCCTTGGAACGCCACCAGGCTCTCCGGGAAGGGACCCCACCACGGAGGACCGCTGATCGGCGGGAAGAGGTCCTTCACCAGATGCGCGGTCCCCAGCGCTGGCTGGGCCTGCTCCGGAGCCATCTCATCCTGGATCCCGCTCTCCAGGAGTCCGCTCTCTGGCAGCCCGGTGGGAGCGCTGAGTTGCGAGCGCTCGTCCTCCTGCATACCTTCATTGGACAGCGCCCCGCCGCACCCCAGGGCAAGCAAGCAGATCAGCCCCATTCCACGCCACACTCTCATCCCTACCTCCACCGGAATTGGTGGCGACAGGATGAGAACGACGGAGCGCTTTGCCCAGTGTCCCGGGCAGCCAACGCCTTACAGCAAATCCGTCAGAGACTCGGAGTCCGCGGCTCCTCTGTTCCAGCGCCCACCGCCGAGCAACACGCTCGCCTGGTGGGCTGCTTGTCACTCGAACTCGAGCGCGCGCTGGAAGTCCGCGGGGTTGGTCGCCGCGCTGCGCGCCGTGTCCAGGGTGATGACCCCATCGCGGTACAGCTTGCTCAGGTGCTGATCGAAGGACTGGGTGCCGTAGGTGTCGCGGCCCTTTTCGATCACGTCCTTGAGCTCGTTGGCGCGGTCCTCGCGGATGTACTCCTGCACCGTCTTCGTCTGGACCATGATCTCCAGCGCCACCGCGCGCCCCTTGTTGTCCGCGCGAGGCAGCAGCCGCTGGGAGATCGTCGCCTTGAGGCTGTCGGCCAGGCGCAGGCGCACCATGGTCTGCTCCTCGGCGTTGAACACCGAGACGAGCCGGTTGATGGTGCGCGAGGCGTCCGTCGTGTGCACCGTGGAGAGCACCAGGTGGCCCGTCTCGGAGGCCTTGAGCGCGATGTCGATGGTCTCCGTGTCACGCATCTCGCCCACGAGGATGACGTCCGGGTCCTGCCGCAGCGCCGCGCGCAGCGCCATGGCGAAGCTCGTCGTGTCCGGGCCAATCTCTCGCTGGGAGATGGAGGACTTGATGTTCTTGTAGACGAACTCGATCGGGTCCTCGATGGTGAGGATGTGCAGGCTCTCGTTGCGGTTGATGTGATCGATCATCGCCGCCAGCGTGGAGCTCTTGCCCGAGCCCGTGGCGCCCGTCACCAGCACCAGCCCGCGGTCCTGGCTGGCAATGGACTTGAGGACCTCCGGCAGCCCCAGCCCGTCAATGGTGGGCACGTTGGCGGGGATGATGCGCAGGATGACGGCGAGCGTGCCGCGCTGCCGGTAGATGTTCACGCGGAAGCGGGCCACCCCGGCCAGGCCGTACGAAGCGTCGTGCTCCTGGATGGTGTCGATCTCGTTCTTGACCTTCGGCTCCTGGATGAGGTGGAGGGCCACCTCCCGGGTGTGCTCGGGGGTCAGCTTGTCCATACGGAGCGGACGGAGCACGCCATTGACGCGATAGATGGGCGGGTCCCCAGGCCGGAAGTGGATATCCGAGGCGCCATTCTGCACGCCCACCGAGAGCAGCTTGTCGAGTGTTGCCTTGTCCAGAGTGCCTACCTCGCGAGAGGCAAAGACCCTAGCACCTTGGAGCGCCGATCCAGAAGTTGCTGTAGGTGTAGAGGTGAAGGCACCACCGGGGGCGTTTGAGCCCCAAGGGTACGAAGGCTCTGCCCTACCTGATAAGTTGTGTGCAGGCCCCATGTCCACGGAGTCGGGGCCCGCCACTCTTTGGGCTCAAGGGAGAGCTAATGCGGAAGGTTGTTCTCGGATGGATGGCGGTGATGGTCCTGTGCTGTGCAGTTGGAGCGGTGGCCGGGGAGCCGGTATCGGACGCGCGGCTGCAAGAGGCCCAGAAAGCCTATGACGAGGCGAAGCGGCTCGACGCTGCGGGCAAGTACGCCGAGGCCGTGGTGCAAGGCGAACAGGCGCTCGCACTGCGGGAGGCGGCGCTCGGGGGCACGCACCCTGACGTCGCCGCCAGTCTGGACCTGCTCGGCCAGGTATACCGGCACCAGGGGGACCGGGCCCGAGCCAAGCCCCTGATTCAACGCGGGCTCACCATGCGGGAGACGGCGCTGGGCAAGAACCATCCCGACGTCGCCACCTCGCTCAACAACCTCGGCGTCCTCTATAAGGACCAGGGGTTGTACGAGCAGGCGGAGCCGCTCTACCAGCGCTCGCTCGCCATCCGGGAAGCAGCGCTGGGCAAGAACCATCCCGACGTCGCCATCTCGCTCAACAGCCTCGCCGTCCTCTACATGGACCAGGGTTTGTACGAGCGGGCCGAGCCCCTCTTCCAGCGCGCGCTCGCCATTCGGGAGGAGTCCCTCGGACAGAACCATCCTGACGTCGCCACCTCGCTCAACAACCTCGGCACCCTCTACATGGAGCAGGGGTTGTACAAGCAGGCGGAGCCGTTCTACCAGCGCGCGCTCGCCATTCGGGAGACAGCGCTGGGCAAGGACCATCCCGACGTCGCCCAATCGCTCAACAGCCTCGCCGTCCTCTACATGGACCAGGGGTTGTACGAGCGGGCCGAGCCGCTCTACCAGCGCTCACTCGCCATTCGGGAAGCGGCGCTGGGCAAGAGTCATCCCGTCGTCGCCTCCTCGCTCAGCAACCTCGCCAACCTCTACTTGAACCAGGGGTTGTACGAGCGGGCCGAGCCGCTCTACCAGCGCTCACTCGCCATTCGGGAAGCGGCCCTCGGCGGGAAGCACCCCCTGGTCGCTGATTCGCTCAACAATCTGGGCAGCCTCTACTACTTACGGGGGTTGTACGAGCGGGCCGAGCCGCTCTACCAGCGCGCGCTCACCCTTGAGGAAGCGGCCTTCGGCAAGAGCCATCCCGCCGTCGCCGATTCGCTCAACAACCTGGGCGTCGTCTACAGGGGCCAGGGGTTGTACAGCCGGGCCGAGCCGCTCTACCTGCGCGCGCTCGCCATCAAGGAAGAGACCCTGGGCAAGAGCCATCCCGCCGTCGCCGATTCGCTCAACAACCTCGCCAACCTCTATCAGGACCAGGGGTTGTACAGCCGGGCCGAGCCGCTCTACCTGCGTGCGCTCGCCATCCAGGAAGAGACCCTGGGCAAGAAACACCCCACCGTCGCCACCTCGCTCAACGACCTCGCCAACCTCTACGCGGACCAGGGGTTGTACAGCAGGGCCGAGCCGCTCCACCTGCGCGCGCTCGCCATCCGGGAAGCGGTCTTGAAGAAGAACCACCCTGACATCGCCCAATCGCTCCACAACCTCGGCGCCCTCTACCAGGAGCAGGGGTTGTACGGCCGGGCGGAGCCGTTCCTCCAGCGCGCTCTGGCCATATATGAAGCGGCGCTGGGCAAGAACCATCCCTTCATCGCCCAGTCGCTCAACCTCCTGGCTTCGCTCAGGCTGGCCCAGCGCCGCCTCGACGCGGCCGTTCCGCTGTTCACGCGCGCCTTCGCCGTCTCCGAGCACCGCCTGCGCCACGAGGCGCTCGACTTCTCCGAGGCGCGTCTGGCCGGCTTCCTTCAGTTTCTGCGCACCGACCAGGAGCGCCTCTATGCGCTGCTGCGAGCCCATCCCGACAACGCCAGCGTCAGAGGCCTGGCGCTGGGCGCCGCCCTGCTCCTCAAGGGCCGCTCCGTCGAGGAGACGGCCGATATCTCCCGGGCGGTCTACCGCAGCCTGGGCCCCCAAGACCAAGACACCTTCGAGCACTTGCGCGGGCTGCGCACCCAGCTGGCCCAGCTCTCGCTCCAAGGCCCGGGCTCGCTCTCCGCCGCCGACTACCAACAACAGCTCAAGACGCTGGCTGATCAGGGTGATGCCCTCGAAGCCACCCTGGCCCAGCGCTCCGCCCCGCTGCGCGCCCTGGCCGCGCAGCCTTCTCCCGCGGACATTGTCGGCCGTGTCGCCCAGGCCCTGCCCAAGGACGGGGCCCTCGTCGAGTTCATCACCTACGAGGACCGCCCGCTCGTGCCCAAGCCCGGCACGCCCGAGTCCCAGCGTCCCAGCCAGCTGCACTCCCTGGCGCTGGTGCTCTTTCCGGATGCCACGACCCGCGCGATCGATCTGGGCCCCGCCGAGCCGCTGGACTCGGCCGCCTCGAGCCTGCGGGCCGCCCTGGCCAACCAGGACTTTGCCTTCCAAACCCAAGCCCAAGCGCTCTACCAGGTGGCTTTCCAACCCCTGCTTCCGCTGCTGGGGAAGACCCGCCGCCTCTTCATCTCGCCGGATAGCCAGCTCGGCCTCGTGCCCTTCGCCGCCCTCCACGACGGACACCAGTTCCTCGTGGACACCTTCGACTTCACCTACCTCACCTCCGGCAGGGACCTGCTGCCGCGTCCCCAGGAGACAGCCCCCGCGTCCTCCGTGGTCGTCCTCGCCGACCCGGACTTCGACGCCCCGCTTCCGTCTCCCGCCCCCTCCACGGATGAGACCTCAGGGCATACCGAGCGCTTCTTCTCCGTCGAACGCTTCTCCTCGGTGCGCGAAGACCCGGTGCACCGAGCCTGGGCCACGGTCTCCCTGCCGGGCACACGCCTGGAGGCCCAGGCCATTCAGCGCCTGCTTCCCCAGGCCCAGCTCTACCTCGGCGCGGAGGCCACCAAGCAGCGCCTGCTGCAGTTGCCCACTCCCGGCATCCTCCACCTGGCCACCCACGGCTTCTTCCTGGAGGATGCCCCGGCTCCTGCAAGCTCGCGCGGCGTCGCCCATTTCGGTGCCATGGGCGAGGAACCTCCCGGCTCGCGTCCTCCGGATCCGCTGCTGCGCTCGGGCTTGCTCCTGGCGGGTGCGGGTGCACTGACGACCTCCCCCTCCAACTCCCAGGCCTCGCCCGACAGCGCGCTGGTGACGGCGCTGGAGCTGGCCGGCCTCGATCTGTGGGGCACCCAGCTGGTGGTGCTGTCCGCCTGTGACACCGGCCGCGGCGACGTAAAGAGGGGGCAGGGCGTGTACGGCCTGCGCCGGGCCTTCCTGGTGGCCGGAGCCGAAACAGTGGTCACCAGCTTGTGGAAGGTGGACGACCAGACGACGAGCGCGCTGATGGAGGCCTACTACCGCAACCTCTTGGCGGGCCAAGGGCGCGCCACCGCGCTGCGCGAGGCCATGCGCACGCTGCGTACTACCCGGCCCCACCCCCACTACTGGGCCCCCTTCATTGCCCTGGGCAGTGACGCGCCTCTGCGCTCGCTCACACCCACGCCCGCTGCGCGCCCGTAGCGCCCTGGACAACGCGCCCGCGCTCCCAGCGAAGCACGGGCGCTTCCGGAGGCGGTGGGCCCCGGACCGTGGACTCGAATTCCTCCGGCGGCGCCCCCCCGGTCCGCCGCCTCCGGCACTCGTGTGCGTACCCTCCCTCGACTCACGCCCCCTCGCTCGCAAAGAGCTCCACCGCCTCCGGCATGGAGAGCCGGTAACTCGAAAAACGATGCAGAAAATCCGCAGGGGCGGGCCCGCCCAGCGCCTGAGGATGCCGCGCTGGGGGCGCTGGGAGACTGATTCAGAAAAGCTGATGAGCGCTCAATCTTCCTTATGCTTCTGGAGCATCAGCTTGGGTTCCAGGGGGAGAGATGACGCGGGTTCTCATGGGGGTGATGGTCGCCTTCGTCCTCTGCTGCGCGGAGGAGGCGGTGGCCGACGGGGAGGAAACCAGCAAACCGTTGCAAGAAGCCCAAGCCGCTTACGACCAA
>NZ_JBJMQP010000018.1:0-46697 GCF_045802625.1 Hyalangium sp.
GCGAACCTCGAGCTGCGGCGGCAGGACTTCTTGCGCGCCTCCTTCTCGGGCGCGTCCGTCGTGGTCTGCTACCTGTTTCCCGGAGCCATGGCGCGGCTGGCGCCCAAGCTGCTCGCGGAGCTGCCACCCGGGGCGCGCGTCCTCAGCCACACCTTCGCGCTTCGAGGCTGGAAGCCCGAGCGGTCGCTCGTGGTCGATGACCTGTACCGCACTCCGATCTACCTCTACACGGTGCCGGCGCAGGCCCGCTGAGCTCACGGATCGACGCGAAGCACGCCGCCCGCATCATCGGCGATGAAGGCCCCCCCGAATCCATCGAGCGCCAGTCCCTCCGCCCTCTCTCCAGGAACGGAGGTCTTGCTCACCAGCTGTCCGTCCCGGGTCAGCTCGTAGACGGAGCCCTGGCCCTTGCCGCCGCTGGACTCGGTGATCAGGAAGTGGCCCGACGCCCGGTCATAGGTGACGTCCGAGGCCTGGTGCTGGACGACGTCCGACAGCTCGAGCACGTCCACCGCCTTGGCCTTGCCGTTCTTCTTGTCGAGCGGCACATCGAGCTTCACCAGCCGGGGCGGTTGCTGATTCACGCAGTAGAACGCGTTCTGCTCGGGCACGTAGCACAGCCCCTCCGCGCTCTTGTTGTGCGCGTTGCCGATGATCCGCTCGCCGTGGCGCTTCGTGTCCACCTCGTACTCCGCCTTCACCTTCAGCGAGTCGGGATCCAGCTCGTAGATGATGGGCGTCTTCTTCTCCTCGAGGGCGAAGAGCCGGCCGTTGGGCCCCACGGTGACGCCCTCGAAGTTGTGGCCATCGACGTTCGCCCGGCGCAGCACCTTGCCTTCGCGGGTGAGCTCCGCCACGTCTCCTTGATCTCCCACCACGAAGAGCGTGCCTCGGCCCGCATGGAAGGCGATGCCGCTGGGCTCCTTCACCACCTTGGAGTCCGCGGGCAGCACCTGCGTCACCTTCGCCGCCGGACCGAAGGGCAGCTGTGCTCGCTCTTGCCGGGGAATGCTGGCTCGCGAATGGGCGGGAGGGAGTCCGGGGGGGAACGGCATGGGGCCTCCAGGGGAGGATGCGCGGCTTGCCACCCCAGTGTCATAACCGGATGGCGGCTGGGTCAAGGGAGCCTGCCTGCTCTCGTGACAGGCCTCGCTCAGGTCCACGGCCCGCGGCGGGTGGGCTCCCTCAGCGCCCGCGCCAGCGCGGTGAGGAAGCGGCGGCGCGGCCAGTGCTCGGCGCCGAAGCGGGCCAGGTGCTCGGTCTCCACCTGGCAGTCCACGAAGTGGAAGCCCCACTCGCGGAAGCGCTCCACGGCCGTGGCGAAGGCCACCTTCGAGGCGTCCGGCCCGTGCGCGAACATGCTCTCGCCGAAGAAGGCCGCGCCCAGCGACACGCCGTACAGGCCGCCCTTCAGCTCGCCTCCGCCCCAGGCCTCGATGGAGTGCGCGAAGCCCAGCCGGTGCAGCGTGGTATACGCCTCGCGCATCTCATCGGTGATCCACGTGCCGTTCTGGCCGGGCCGGGGCGCCTCCGAGCACGCGGCGATGACGTCCGCGAACGCCGTGTCCCAGCGCACCTCGTAGGTGCCCGCCTTGATCGTCTTGCGCAGGCTGCGGCCCACGTGGAGCTTCTCCGGCTCCAGCACGAAGCGCGGATCCGGCGAATGCCACAGCAGGGGAGTGCCCTCGGCGGGCCAGGGGAAGATGCCGCGCGAGTACGCGGACAGCAGGCGCTCGGGGCTCAGGTCCCCGCCCACCGCCAGCACGCCGCTGCGGTCCGCCTTCTCGGGCGGGGGGAAGGCCTCCGGATCTTCAGGATCGAGCAGGTAGATGGGCACGGCCGAAGCCTACCGGGGGCTACTTGGACACGTTGAGCCGCACGTTCCCTTCCAGCAGGTACGGCACCTTCAACAGCGGGCCCGTCAGCTCGCCCTGGAGCGTGTAGGCGATGACGCCCTTGGAGATGAGCTTGTTCACGTCCGTGCCCCAGGTGGCCGGCGACACCGAGGCCTCCAGCGGATACACCCCCGTGGCCGAGGCCGCCACGGTGTCGGCCTTGGCCAGCGTGCCCTCGCCCAGCGACTTGCCGGCCACCAGCAAGGTGTAGTTGAGCTGATCCACGCGCAGCGGGAAGGGGTTGGGGTTCTTCACGCCCACCTGGAAGGTGAGGTTCACCTCCGTGGCCGAGTAGCGCGCCGCATCCAGGCTCTGCACCACCACCTCGGGGAGCCGGGGCCCGCGCACGGAGCGGGACGCGGCGAAGGGCAGCGTCTCCACGTCCTGTCCCGAGCGCACCGTCAGTGTGCCTCTCAGCGCCAGCAGCATCGTCCCGCCCTTCTCGCTCAGCGCCTTCAAGTCCTCCGGGCCGCGCACGTAAGGGGCGCGCTCCTCGAAGGAGAAGGCGGCGGGCTGGTTGGGCGTGAGCGGGACGTTGAGCGCGGCCGTCCCCGTCTTCACCACCTGGCCCTCGGAGACGAGCTCCCAGTCCGCCTTCTCCAGCACGCCCGGCACGGAGCTCACCACCTGGCCGGCGTAGTGGACCGTGGCGTCCGTCAGCCCCTGGGTGGGCACGGAGGCCTCCTGCAGGGTGAGCACGGGAGGGCTGACGGGCCTGGCCGGCGCCGAGGCGCACCCGAGCCAGAGGGCGCTCAGCAGGGCAGGAAGAAAAGTCTTGGACAGGGCAGAGGGCTTCACAGGCCAACATTGTGCGGCCCTCGCGGGCTGCCCCCAAGAGGATTTCCGCTAGACTGTCCACCACTCGTGGCCCCACGCCGCCCCAACTTCAACAAGGCGCTCCGCGCCCTCATCCGAGACATCTCCACCCGTATGCCGGAGTTCGGCCACGTGAAGGCCAGCCGCATCCTCGTGATCGCCGGAGAGGCGCGCCGGGCCTCGCGCGGCACCGTCAAGCCCCTGTGCTTCCGGGGTGGAAAGAGCGTGGATCGCTCGGGCCGGCGCAAGCCCATCGTCCGCATCCGCGGCCGGCGGATGCTCTACTGCATCACCCTGCGCCCGCTCTTCTTCCGAGGCTCCACCGCCAAGGCGCGCATCGAGACGGTGATCCACGAGCTGTATCACTGCTCGCGCCGCTTCGATGGGACGCTGCACTCCGGCCGGCGGCACGACGTGCTGGGCAAGGACTTCGCCCGCCGCCTGCGGCCGCTGGTGCGCCGCTACCTCAAGGAGTGTCCTCGCGAGCTGAAGTCCACCTTCGCCCACCGCGGCGAGGTGCGGGTGCTCCAGTGGCTGGAGCGCCCCGGCCCCTCCTACGTGCCGGGCCACTCGCGGGTGCGCAGGGTATACACGGAGGATCAGCTCTTCTACGGCATCACCCGCATGGTGACGCCCAAACCGCGGGCGGCGCGCGAGGCGGGCTCGCGCCCTCCCAAGATGCACTGAGCCATGACAGACAGAGGGAGACCCAGGGGCTTGCTTTCCGCGGCGGGCCCGCCGAGCAGGCCCCCCATCAGGCCAGGAGATCATTTCAGACTTTTTTGGAGTCCGAGCGATTACGTTCCAGGTGAAGCCGGTGGAATCGGGGAGCCGAGATCATCGTGTATTCGCTGCGGGGCGTGGGGCATGTTCCGATAGGGCCAGCCGTCGGGAGCCACAGGGGCAGGAGAACGGTTTGTCATCGCTGAGTGCGCCCATTCGATTCCTCATCTACCCCGCCCTGGGCGAGGTGAGGCAGCACGTCAGGATCGAGTTCTTCGGCAGGCTGCTGTCCGAGCGCGCGGGACGGCCCATCGTGGTGGAGGTGGCGCCCACCTACGAGAGGGTGGCGGAAGATCTGGCGACGGGCCGGGTGGACATGGCGTGGGCCACCGCCGAGCAGTGCAACGCCTTCGAGCCCCAAGCTCGCGCCGTGCTGCGCGCGGTGAGGGCCGGGCGCTGGTCCTACCACGCCGCGCTCATCTGCCGGGCCCAGGCCCCGCTCACCCTCGAGACGCTCCAGGGCCAGCGCGCGGCCTGGGTGGCTCCGCTCTCCACCGGAGGCTACCTGCTGGCCAGGAATCACCTGCAGGCGCGGGGGCTGGCCACGGATCAGCTCTTCTCCGAGCAGCGCTTCCTGGGCAGCTACCGCAACGCGCTGCTCGCGGTGCTCCTGGGAGAGGCGGACGTCACCTCCGTCTTCACCACCCACCCGGACGAAGTCACGGTGCGCGCGGGCCTGGCCCAGCGGCTCGGCGCCTCCGAGCACCTGCTGACGCCCTTCGCCTTCACCGAGCCCACCCTCGCGGATGGGATCATCCTCACCCGCCGGTTGGCCGAGGGAGATGCCGCCGCCATGGTGACGGCCCTCACCTCGCTCACCCAGGAGGGCATGGGGCTGGAGCCGCTGCTCGGGCTGTTCGAGATCGACGGCTTCACGCTCGTGTCCGACGCTCAGGCCCAGCCTCCCTCGGCCCCGCCGGCCCGGCGCGCGGAGTACCTGGCGGCGGAGCTTGGGCCTGATGACCGGTGCGTGCGCGTCTGCGTCTCCGGCGAGCCCTTCGGTCAGGATGTCCAGGGCAAGGAAGGCCACACGCTGACGCAGGTGCTGCCCGCCGAGGCCGCCGTTCCGCTGGAGGCGCTCGTGCGCGCGGCGCGGCACCATGGCATTGGCGGCCGGGCCGAGTACCGCCTGGAGGTGAGCGGGCAGACACGGCTCTATGCCGCCGAGGCCACGCCGCAGCCCTCGGCCCCGGGCGAGCCTGCCCCGGGCACCTCCCTGCTCGTGCGGGACATCACCGAGCAGAGCACCCTGGAGACGGAGCTGTACCGGCTGGCCTCCTTCCCGCTGCTCCATCCCGAGCCGATGCTGGAGCTGGGGCTGGATGGCACCCTGCGCTACGCCAACCCGGCCGCGCACACCGCGTTCCCGGATCTCATGGTGCTGAGCTCCCGGCACCCGCTCGTGGGGGCGGCGCTGGCGTGGATCCAGCGCGGCGCGGCCGGGGGCACCCAGCCCGTGGTGGAGGTGGAGCGGCAGCACTGGGAGCTGGTGGTCTTCTCCATGGCGGAGGCCGGCGTCGTCCGCGTGTTCGCCAAGGACGTGACGACGCGCAAGCAGATGGAGACGCGCCTGCTCCACGCCGATCGCATGGCCGCCCTGGGCTCGCTGGCCGCGCGGGTGGGCCACGAGATGAACAACCCCCTGGCCTACCTCATGGCCAACCTCTCCTTCGCCCGCGAGGAGATCAACCGGCTGCGCAAGGCCCTGCGCACCGAGCAGAACCAGGAGACGCTGGAAGAGTTCGACGAGGTGATTGAAGCGCTGGGCGATTCCTGGGAGGGGGCGGATCGGCTGAGGGTGATCGTCCAGGATCTCCACCTGCTGGTGCGCGAGCCCCCGGCGCACCGGGCCTGGGTGGATGTGCAGCAGGTGCTGGAGGACAGCCTGAAGCTGGTCCGCAACGACTTGCGCCACCGCGCCCGCTTGGAGAAGGACTTCCAGGCCGTGCCGCTGGTGGAGGCGGACGAGGCGCGGCTGGGGCAGGTGTTCCTCAACCTGTTGCTCAACGCGGTGCAGGCCATGTCCGACAGGAACGCGGGGCGCAACGTGCTCCGGGTGGTCACCCGCACCAGTCCGGCCGGAGAAGTGGTGGTGGAGATCCAGGACACCGGCGAGGGGATGAAGCCCGAGGTGCTCGCGCGCCTGTTCGAGCCCTTCTTCACCACGCGCCCCAACAGCCTGGGCATGGGGCTGTCCGTCAGTCACGCCATCGTCACCAGCCTGGGCGGCTCCCTGCGCGTGGAGAGCGAGGTGGGGGTGGGCACCCGCGTCACCGTCATCCTCCCTCCGCAGTGAGGCGCCCGCCGCCCCGGTGCCCTCAGGCCGCCGGCGTCACGGCTCCTGGGAAGGCTCTGTCTCCAGCCGCCACGGCGCGGGCTTCCGCAGGCTGATGATCGGCGGGCGGACGGCTGGGGCGGAAGATGGGAAGTAGTCGGGCCGTCGAGCGATTCGGGCCCGGACCTCCTCGGAGCCGAAGTGGGAGTCGAGCCGGCGCGCTGCCTCCGCCCAGTCCTTCATCGTGCGCACGGGGGTGAGCGTCTCGATCACGAACGGATCGCTGTGCCGCTGGAGCGCGCGCTCCCAGAGCACCGAGGCGGGCTCCTCCAGCAGCCGCCCGACCGTTCCCTCATAGATGGCCATGCTGCGCACCGCCCCGTCCGCCTCGACGTGCATCAGGTAGTTGGCGGCCGTGCCGCTGGCGAAGTGCTCGGGGTGCATCTGCAGGGCCCGGCTGTCGGACAGCTGCAGCTGCACGGTGCCAGGCACGAGCGCGCTCAGGTGCTGCCGGCCCTCGTCGCTGGCCAGCCAGTGCGCCTGCTCGTCCGTGAGCAGCTCGTGCTCGACGAAGCCCGGCCGGGTGGCCAGCCCGGAGGGGATGGCCGCCTGGAACGTCAGGAACGACAGCTGCGGGAACCGGGGAGCCAGCTCCGTGCAGAACTCTTCCAACCGGGCGAAGTTGCTCCGCACCACCACGCAGTCGATTCCAAACTGGAACTGGGAGGCCGTGTCGCCTCGCTGGCGGGCCGCGGCCACGGCCCCGTCGAGCAGCGTCAGGGCCCGCAGGGCGCGCTTGAACGAGCCCGGCCTGCCGCGAATGGCATCATGGAGTCCCGCCGTGGCTCCATCCACGCTGACGTGGACCCAGGTGAAGAGCCGCAGCAGCTCCGGGAGCATGGCCTCCTCGAGCAGCCAGCCACTGGTGTACAGCGCCAGGGGGATCCCCGCCTGGGAGATCCGCTCCGCCACCTGGAACAGGCCCTTGACCAGCAGGGGCTCGCCCCCGCTGAGCTGGATGGACGCAGGCCGCAGAGAGATCAGCTCCTCCGTCACGCGGAGCATGTCCTTCAGGCTCAGCTGGCTGGCGGCGCGCCGCCCGGACTCCGAGTAGCAGTGGATGCAACGCAGTGGGCAGGCGTAGGTGACATCCCAGTTGATGGCATAAGGACTGCCAGTCGGAGTGGTCATGGAAATTCAGCTTAAATTCAATAATATATCATTTCAAATTATCCCGGCTGCTTCACGAGCGTCCAGGGTTACCAATTAAACATGTTTCGCCCGAAATAAATGTTTCACATGGTGCCCGGGATTCTGGCGGACCCCGTGGGGAGAGGGGAGGGCTCGCTCCGGAAGCGTTCACTATGCGTGAAAGTGGGAGGGGAGCCGAGCCCACGTTCCCCTCGGGCCGGTTGGATCGATCAGAGGGGGTCATGTTAAAAAGTCGTTAAAATGCCCGAGAAGGCTCCTTCCCCGTCGTCCGCGCAAAGCCCCACAAACTCACCACCGCGTCGGGTGCTCATCACCGATGACGACAACGCGAGCCGCAACACGGTGGCGGCCCTGCTGTCCCCCTTGGGGTACCTCGTCCGCTTCGCGGCCAACGGAGAGGAGGCCTTGGCGGCGGTGGAGCAGGAGACGCCGGATCTGGTGCTGCTCGATGTGATGATGCCGGGCATGAGCGGCTTCGAGGTGTGCCGCCGTGTGCGCGAGCGCCTGGGAGGGGACTATGTCCCCGTCATCCTCATCACCGCGCTGGATGGGCGCAGCGACATCGTCCGAGGCCTGGAGGCCGGCGCCGACGACTTCCTCCACAAGCCGGTCCATGGCGCCGAGCTGCGGGCGCGCGTGTCGAACCTGCTCAAGGTGCGCGACTACCACCGGCTGGTGGCCTCGGAGCGAGACAGGGCGCTGGCCACGGTGGACGAGCTGCGCCAGCAGGTGCTGCGCGCCGACCGCCTGGCCACGCTGGGCACCTTCGCCGCCGGCGTCAGCCACGAGCTGAACAACATCGCCCAGGTGCTGCGCGGCGCGCTCGAGGCGCCGACGACGACGCCCGAGGAGATGCTCAACGTCCGGGACATCCTCGTGCACGTGGGGGGGCACGTCACCGAGCTGGCGCGCACCATCCTCAACATCTCCCGGCCCAACAAGGAGAGCGGGGTCGGGGAGTTGGATCTCTCCCGGACGCTGGACGAGGTGCGCAACATGCTGCGCCTGACCGGGCGCACCCGGCATGCGCTGGTGGATCTGGTGGTCCCTCAGCAGGCCTGCCTCATCCGCGCCAACAAGGTGCACGCCCAGCAGGTGTTCCTCAACCTGCTCAGCAACGCCGCGGACGCGGTGGCGGATCGGCGCGAGCCGCGCATCGAGATTGGCGTGCGCGCCATGCCCGGCGATCGCGTCGAGGCGTGGGTGCAGGACAACGGGCCCGGCATGCCCCAGGAGGTGCTCGCTCGCATCTTCGAGCCCTTCTTCACGACCAAGCCCGTGGGCTCTGGGACGGGCTTGGGCCTGCCGGTGGTGAAGCAGCTCGTCGAGTCGTGGGGGGGCACCATCCAGGTCCAGAGCCAGCCTGGGAGTGGCACGCGGATGGTGTTGGACATCCCCGCGCTCACGCCCTCCACCCCTGGCGCCCCATCGTGAGTCTCTCGAGATCCCTGTCATGAGCACCTCTGCGCCCGTCGTGGCTGAACTTCCCCTATGGCTGCTCGCGGACACCGCGGGAGCCGTCCAGCACTGCTCGCCCGGTAGTGAGCGGCTGCTGGGCATGGCCCCTCGTGGCCGCGCGCTGGCGGAGCTCTTCGGCGAGCCGCTCGCCCAGCGGCTGTTGTCCTCCTCGGAGGGGACCTTCGAGTGGACGAGCCCGGCCCTGGAGGACGGCACTCAGCCCGCGACCTGGCGCCTGGTGCGCCACACGCTCGAGGGTGGGGGGCTGCTCATCCGCGGCGGAGAGCTGAAGACGTCCATGGAGGAGGTGCCCGCCGCCTGGGAGCGCCGCCTCAGCCGCAAGCTGATCCAGCCGCAGGGTGACATCGCCGAGCAGCAGCGCGCCTTCATGCTGGGCATCTTCGACGCGGATCCGAACCTGATCTTCGTCAAGGATCGCCGGGGCCGCTTCATCTTCGTGAACCAGGCGGTGGGCGAGCTGTTCCGCGCGCCTCCGGACGAGGTGGTGCTCAAGCAAAACGCCTCCATCCACACGGACGAGGGCGAGCTCAAGGTCTACGACGCGGTGGATCAGGCGGTGCTCACCACCCGGTCCGAGGTGCGCCTGGAGGAGAGCTTCACCAAGCCCGATGGCTCGGTGGGGTGGTTCGAGACGCGCAAGCGGCCGCTGCGCTCGCCGGACGGCCAGGACTTCGTGCTGGGCATCTCGGTGGACATCACCGAGCAGCGGCGCATGGCGCAGCTGCTCCACGAGATCAACCAGCGCCTGGAGCTGGCGGTGAGCGCCGGCCAGCTCGGCCTGTGGGACTGGAACGTCCCCACGGGCAACATGTACTTCTCGCCCGTGTGGAAGGCGCAGCTGGGCTACGAGGACAACGAGCTGGAGAACAGCCTGGACACCCTGGCGCGCCTCATTCACCCCGAGGACCGGCAGGTGACCCAGCAGACGGCGCTCCTGCACGTGAAGGATGCCTCGCACGGCGATCGCTACATGAACGAGTTCCGCATGCGGGCCAAGGATGGCTCGTGGCGGTGGATCGCCGGCTACGGCCTGGTGGTGCGCGACGAGAAGGGCCGGGGCGTGCGCGTCACCGGTTACCACGTGGACATCACCGCGCGGAAGGCGCGCGAGGCGGAGCAGGAGTTGCTGCGTGAGAACCTGCGCCGGACGAACGAGAACCTGCAGCGCCTGGCACGCATGAAGGACGAGTTCCTGGCCAACATGAGCCACGAGCTGCGCACCCCGCTCAACGCGGTGCTGGGCCAGGCGGAGGCGATCAGCGAGGGCATCTTCGGCCCCGTCACGGAGGAGCAGCGCTCCTCGCTGAAGACCATCGAGGAGAGCGGCCGGCACCTGCTGTCGCTGATCAACGACGTGCTCGACATCACCAAGAGCACCGTGGGGCGGCTGGAGCTGGAGCTGGCGCCGGTGCCGGTGGAGGAGGTGTGCCAGGAGAGCCTGCGCCTGGTGCGCGAGCAGGCCCGCCGCAAGGGCATCACGGTCTCCTACTCGAACAACGCCGAGGAGCCCACCGTGTGGGCGGACCGCCGGCGGCTGCGGCAGGTGCTGCTCAACCTGCTCACCAACGCGCAGAAGTTCACCCCGAACGGGGGCAGCATCGGCCTGGAGGTGGCGGCGCGGCCGGGCGGCGAGGTGGCCTTCTCGGTGTGGGACACGGGCCCGGGCATCGCCGAGGCGGACTGGCAGCGCATCTTCGAGCCCTTCGTGCAGCTGGATGCCGGGTTGGATCGCCGCCACGAGGGCTCCGGGCTGGGGCTGGCGCTGGTGCGCCGCATGGTGGATCTGCACCACGGCCGGGTGGAGCTGCAGAGCCAAGTGGGCAAGGGCAGCCGCTTCACGGCGGTGCTGTCAGTGGATCAGCCGAGTGTCGAGGAGCCGCGCAAGCCCCTGCTACCGAGCCCGCGGGCCAACCCCCCGTCTCCGGCCGCGGGGCTCGCCGCGTGCACGGTGTTGATCGCGGACGACAACGAGGCCAACACCCACCACCTGGAGGAGTACCTCAAGGCGCACGGCTTCAACGTCCTCATCTCACGCGATGGCGAAGAGGTGATGCGGCTGTGCCGCGAGGTGAGCCCCGCCGTGGTGCTGATGGACATCCAGATGCCGCGCCTCAACGGGCTGGACGTCATCCGCCAGCTGCGCTCCGAGTCCGCCACCTCGCACCTGTCCATGGTGGCGCTCACCGCGCTGGCCATGCCGGGAGATCGCGAGCGGTGCCTGGAGGCCGGCGCGGATGCCTACCTCAGCAAGCCGGTGCGGCTCACGGACGTGCTCGAGGTGGTGCGGGCGCTGACCGCGCGCTCGGGCGAGGCCATCTGAGTCAGGAGGGCGTGCCCGGGCTCTCCACGGTGGGAGTGGGCACGGGGGCGGGGCGCTCCCGGCCTCCCATCGCCCTGCGGAAGGCGGCGACACGGGCCGCCCACGCCGGATGGATGGGCGCCGGCTCGGTGTAGAGCGAGGCGCGGTGCTGCCCTTGCCGCACGAGCGCCTCGGTGAGAGCGGGCAGGGCGCGCCAGGGCAGCTGCGGCTTGAGGTGGTGCGCCTGGTGGTAGCCCGCGTTGAAGAAGTAGCGGTTGTAGAAGCGCGAGGTGGAGGTGACGGCCAGGGCCGTGCGGTCCGTGGAGTCCGAGCCCACGTGCGCCGCCAGGTTGAGGTAGTGGATGCACGCCTGGCCCACCAGCAGCATGGCCAGCAGCGAGAGCCCGAGCGACGGCTGCCACAGCAGCAGCGCCAGGAGCGTGCCGTCCACCACGGCGAAATCGAGGAGCAGCTCCAGCCGCTGGCTCCGCGTCTTGCAGCCGCTCCACACCAGCCCCACCGCCTCCCACGGCCAGAACCACGGCGTGAGGGCCCAGCGCACGCAGTAGTGGAGCGCGCCCTCGCCGGGCCGGGGCCGGCCCCAGTCTCCCAGCCCATCGTTGTACTTATGGTGGTTGAAGTGGTGGATGTAATAGCCGCGGTAGGCGAAGCCGCACGCCAGCCCGAGCGTCCGTGACACCACCCACTTGAGCGCCCGAGGCCGGGCGATCGGCACGTGCATGTGGTTGTGCAGCGCGGCGTAGTTCCAGAACATCACCGCCCAGCCGACACCCATTGCCGCGATGCGCACGCCCGGAGGCCAGGAGCTCCACCCCCACAGCACGGCGGAGAACCACGCACCCCAGAGCGCATGGACGGCGAGGTTCGGGACATCCAGTGTCGGGGCGTGAGATTCGGGCCGGGGCATAGTTTTCCGGTTTCTCCGAGAGTTCCGGATATAGAGTACACGAACGAGCCGCCCGGTTCTCGGAGAGAAATGACGAGGCGGCTGCTTTTTCCCGCCCTTTCGCCCACCACCCCTTGGAGCACGGTGTGTCTGCTGCGCGGAGCACGCAACCCCTCACGTTGGAAGAAAGGTAGAACCGGGCTCTCTTTCCTGGAGCCGTGGTGGAGCCTGTCGCCCTCGCGTTGGTGCTGCTGTCCGCATTCCTGCATGCGCTGTGGAACGCGCTGCTGAAGCGGCAGGAGGATCCCGAGGCGGGAGTGGTGAGCGTCATCACCGTGGCCGTCGTGCTGGGAGGGCTGTGGGCGCTGGGGCTGCGCGGCGAGGCCTTTCCCACCCGGAGCGGATGGGCGTGGGGGCTCTGCGCGGGGGCGTGGGAGGGCGTGTACCTGTTCTCGCTCGCGCGTTCACTGCGCTACGCACCCCTTGGACTCGCGTACACGGTGGCGCGCGGCGGAGCCCTGCTGCTGGTGTGGCCGGTGTCCGTGCTCTGGCTGGGCGAGGCCCTCACGCCGCTCACGGTGGCGGGCGCGGGGGTGCTGGGCGCGGGGCTGGTGGTGACGGGGTTGGTGCGCCCGCGGGGCTCGGCGGCGCGGGGCATTGCCTGGGCGGGGGTGAGCGCGGTGTGCATCGCCGGCTACCACGTGGCCTACAAGAAGGCGCTCGGGGCGGGGGCCCAGCCTCCGGCGCTCTTCGCGCTCGCGCTGAGCGTGGCGCTGCCCCTGCTGCTGCTCACGCGGATGCGAGGCGGGCGCCAGGGCGCGGTGCTTCAGCAGGTGCGACGCAGCCCGCTGCTGGTGCTGGCCACGGGGGGATTGTGCACGCTGTCGTTCGCGCTGCTGCTCACGGCGCTCGCGCACGTGGGCGCGGGAGCGGTGCTGACGCTGCGCAACACGTCCATCGCCTTCGCCCTGGGGCTCGCGGTGCTGCAGGGCGAGCGGCCCGGGCGCAGGCAGGTGTCTGGAGCGGTGCTGGTGATGGCCGGCGCCGTGCTGCTGGGCTGGCCCGCGTGACTCAGTGAGGCTTCGCCGAGGCCGCCGCGCCGCCGAGCCGCTTGAGCGCCGCCAGCGCGTCCTCGTGGTTCGGCTGGAGCTCCACGGCCTTGGCGTACTCCGCCTTGGCCTCGTCCAGGTGCTTGGTGGCCTCCAGCAGCTGACCGAGCGCGTTGTGCGGCTCGGCGAAGGTGGGATCCACTTGCGCGGCCGCCCGGAATGACTGCTCGGACTCCTTCGTCTTGCCCAGCCGGAACAGCGCCTGGCCCGTGTAGAGCAGCGCCAGCGAGTGCCGGGGCTCGATGGCCAGCACGTCTCCGAGCACCCGCACCGCCTTCTCCGCATCTCCCCCGCGCAGGTAGATCTGGCCCAGCTCCGCGCGCGCGTCGAGCTGCGAGGGATCTCTCTTCACCACCTGCTCCAGCAGCTCCAGCGCCTTGTCCGGCCGCTGCAGGCGCGAGTGCATGATGCCCAGCCGCGCCAGCGCCGCCATCTCCGGCTGCTCGCCCTCCTTGGGCTTCAGCAGCTGCTCCACCTCCGCGTAGCGGCCCATGGAGAGGTACAGGTCGGCCAGCGCCAGCTTCGCCGCGCGGTTGCCGGGCTCGTCCTTGAGGATGGCCTCGAGGATGGGCTGGGCCTTGGTGCCCACGCGCTTGCGCGCATACGCGTCCGCCAGCGAGAGCTGCGCCTCCGTCGTCGGCGAGAGCGCCACGCCCTGCTCGTACTGGGCGATGGCGCCATCCAGCTCTCCCTTGGCCTTGAGCGCGTCACCGTACGCGGCGCGGGCGCTCGCATCCTTGGGGAAGTCCTCGACCACCTTCTTCAGCGTGGCCACCGCGTCGTCCACCTTGCCCAGCGCCAGGTAGGCGCGCGCCAGGCCCTGGTACGCCTCGGTGGTCTTCTTGCCGTCGTCCGCGCTGACCTCGATGGCCTTCTTGAAGGCCTCCACCGCCCGGTCCTTCTTGCCCTGCTGCAGGTAGAGGTGGCCCAGCTGCGTGTACGGGCCGCTGGAGCGCCGCGGCTCCAGCTGGAGCGCCTTCTCGAAGGACTTCGTCGCCAGCACCTGCTCGCCGAGCCAGAAGTACGCCAGGCCCAGGTTGAAGTGCGCCTCGGCGTACTTCGGATCCGCGGCGATGGCCTTCTTGAAGGCCTCGGTCGCCTTCTGGTGCTGCCCCAGCGAGTCGTACACCACGCCCACGTTGTTGTGCGCCATGGCGTGCTTGGGGTTGAGCTCCAGGGCCTTCTGGTACTCGCCCATGGCCCCGGGCAGATCATTGTCCCGCATCATCAGCACGCCCATGTTGTAGTGGGCCTCGGCCTCGTTGGGGGCCACCTGGAGCGCCTCCTTGAGCGTCTCCTTGGCCTCGCCCATCAGCCCCTTCTCCGCCAGGGCCTTGGCCAGGTTCACCCGGGCGGCGGTGAGCTTCTCGTCCAGCTTCAGCGCGTCCTCGTACGAGCCGATGGCGTCATCCGTCCGGCCCGCGCGCTGGAGCGCCTCGCCCAGGTTGAACTGCAGCTCCGCGTCCTTGGGAGCCAGCTCCGCGGCCACCGAGTACTGGCTGATGGCCACGTCGTTCTCGTCCATCACCCGCGCCAGCAGGCCGCGCTCGGCGCGCAGGGTGGACTCCTCGGGGTACATGGCGATGGAGCCATCCAGCAGGGTCCTCGCCTCGTCCGTGTCTCCGGACAGCCGCAGCGCCCGGGCTAGCGCCACTCGCGCGGCGACGACTTCGGGCGCCTTCTCCAGCAGCTTCTTCAGCGGCGGCACGGCCTTCTTCGGCTGGCCCTGGTTCAGGAAGGCGACGCCCAGCTTGTAGAGCGCGTCCACGTCCGGAGCCAGCGCGGGGGCCTCGGCGGCCGGCGGCGTGGCGGGGGTGGCCGGCGCCGGAGCCTGCGCCGTGAGGAGCTGGAGGACGAGGACACCGGCTCGAGTCATCACAGGTTCTCCACGTAGGGGCTGGTTCGCGCGTCGAAGGTCTTCTTGGCCAGCGCCGCCTTCTTCGCCTCCCAGGCCTCGCGCGCTGTCTTCTCTTCGGAGGTGTTCGCGCCGAGCCCGGCCCGCTCCTCCTTCACCGCCGCTTCACACTCGGCCACCTGGGCCTCGAACCGCTTGGGGTCCAGCTCCTCGCTGCCCTGGACCTTGGCCTTGCGGGCGGCTGTCACTCGCGCCAGCTCGAACTTCGCGAAGGCGCAGCGCAGCGCGAGCTGCTCCACATCCAGCAGGGCCACGTTGAGGTGTTGCCGGGCGCGCAGGTACTCCACGCGCGCCACCGCCTCGTCGATGGTGAGCTGGGCCACCTCCTTGGAGACGGAGTCGTCGGCGCGATCCAGCTCGGACTCGGCGGCCTTGGCGCGCGAGCGGGCGCGGCGGATGTTGTCGCGGGCGCGGGTGATCTCGCTGCTGGCCTCGTCCACCTTGTCGATGGCCAGCGCCAGATCATTCTCCGCCTCGAGCAGCTCGATGCGCGTCTCGTAGGGGAGCTTCTTCACCATCTCGTCCGGCACGCGCATGCCATAGCGCGGGCCACACGCGGCGAGCAGGGAAAGGGTGAGCAGGAGGATGCGCTTCATGGAACGGTCGCCTCGAAACGGCCAAAGAGGGTGCGGCCGGAGTAGACGTCAGTGCCGTTGACGAACGTGACGTGGAAGCTCCCCGGCACTGTATCGCCGGAGGCGAGGGCTTTGTCGAAGGTGAGGCCGCCCCGGAGGATGCGCGGGAAGTCGCGGTGGGGCTCGTTCTGCACGGCGCGAGCCACCGAGCCGCGCTGCGGCGAGTCCTGCTCCGTGCCGAGCAGCTCGGAGAGATCCACCTCGGTGCCGGGGGTGAGCACGAGCTTGTCCAGCCGCGCCGTCACCTTGAGGATGGTGTTCTCGCCCTCGCCCTGGGGGGTGAGGAAGCTCACCGAGGCCTCGGCGGTGTCGGCGGTGGCCTCGGCCTTCTCGTAGTGCAGGTCCAACAGCGGCGCGACGCTGCCCTCCAGGTGCGGCCCTTCGCCGCAACCGGAGAGCAGGCCCGTGAGGATGAGGGCCGGGAGGATGCGCGGGCTCACTTGCACGCCTTCCACCCCGTGTCGATGTCCGCGCCGCTCAGCGAGCCCACGTCCTTGAGGACGGACAGCTCGCGCCTGGCGCCCTCGGTGTCTCCGAAGCGGCAGCGCAGGGCGGCGAGGTTCAGGCGGGCCTTGCCATACGTGGGGTCCGCCTCCAGGGCCTTGGCGTACGCGGCGCGGGCGCCCATGGCATCGCCCTGGTTGAGCAGGGCCCACCCCAGCGCGCTGTGCGCGGAGGCGCGCGTGTCCTGCAGCTCCGTCACGCGGCCGAAGGTGAGCTGCGCCAGGCCGAACTGCCGGCTCTCCAGGTACGCCATGCCGAGCGCCTCGAGCGCCTCGGCGCTGAGGGTGGCCTCGGCCTTCTTGCGCACCTCCTCCAGCGAGGCGCTCTTGGTGGGCGCGGCGGGCGCGGGCACCGGGAGCGCCGCCGTGTCGCTGTGCGTGCGGCAGCCCACCACCGCGGCGCTGAACACGTCGAGCTGATCGGCGCGGTTCAGACACGCCTTGAAGGCGTCCTCCGCGCGCTGCCGCAGCGGCGCCACCTGCTCCTTCACGGCCTGCTGGAAGGCCTTCACCTCGGCCGCGGAGGCGCCCGCCGGAGCCGGCGTCGCATCCACCACGTCCGCCAGGTGCGAGTACGCCATGCCCAGCTTCCACAGCGAGGCCACGGCCCACTCGGGGTAGCCGAGCGAGGCGGCCTGCGTGTAGATGCCCTCCATGCCCTGGAGCGCGGAGACCTTCTCCTCGACCTTGTCGGCCGGCAGGCCCTTGTAGCCGCGGTAGAGGATCTCTCCCAGGAACCACAGGCCCTTGGCGGCCTCCTCCGTCTGCCCGTTGGGGCCCTGCACCGCGGTGGTGAGGGTGGAGATGAGCTTGTCGGGCGGCTCGTTCGGAGCGGTGGTGGCCTGCACCTCGGCGATGACGGCGGCGGCGCCGGTGCTCGTCTTGTCCAGCGCCAGCGCGCTCTCGGCGGCGCGGCGGGCGGCGGCGTAGTCCTTCTGCTTGAGCTGGGCCTCGGCCAGCAGCACCAGCACCTCGCCCTTGCGAGCCCCGGCGCTCGCGGACGCCGTCTCCAGGCTGCGAGCGGCCTCCCTGTAGTCGCCCATGGCCATGCGCAGCCGGGCGGCGGACAGGTAGCCATCCAGGCCCGCGACGTCCCCGCCGAGCTTCTGGCCCACCTTGTCGAACCAGTCGGCCGCCTCGCCGAAGGAGCCCGCCTCCGCCGAGTAGCGGCCGAGCGTCAGCAGCACGTCCGACAGGTACTGGCTCTTGGGGTACTCCGTCAGGATCCGGTTGCCCAGGTCTCTGGCGGAGGTGAGGTCGCGCTTCTCGCGAGCGGCGGTGAAGGCGCCATAGAGGGCCTTCTCGCCGACCTCCGAGTTCTTGTTCTCCTCGGCCACCTTGATGAGGCCCTGGATGACGTCGCCGGTCTCCTCGGCGCTCTTGAGGGCCAACTCGTCCAGCGCCTCGGCCTTGCTCTGCGTGAGGATCTTCCGCACGTCCTCCTGGAACTTGGCGGGCAGCGCGGTGCCGAGGAACTTCTTGCCCGTGGCCTCCAGGCCCTTGAAGTCGTTGATCTGCCGCAAGCTGTCGAGCGCGAGGTTGCCGGCGACGGTGGCGTCCTTGTACTGCGGGTGGGCCAGGGCGAAGGTGGTGAAGAGCTCGGCGGCCTTCGCGTAGTCGCCGTCCTCGTAGTAGGCGCGGGCGATGTTGAACTGCACGTCCAACACGTTGGGGCTCTGCGGGAAGCGGGTGACGTAGTTGGAGCCCAGCACCTTGAGGGCCTGGCGCGCGTCCGCCACCTCGAAGGTGGTGCGCTTGGCGGCCTCCTCCGGCTTGACGGTGGAGAAGTGGCACAGCAGCGCGCCGTACATGGCCGCGTCGATGGCCTTCTCGTCCCGCGTCTTGGCCTTCTCCTCGTAGCGGGCCAGCTCCTCGAACTGGCGCGCGGCCTCGGGGAAGACGCCCGCCGAGAAGAGCGCGTCCGCGCGGTTCTTCATGATGGGCCGCACGTACTGCTCCGGGCGGAACAGGCTCAGGTATTCCTTGTAGGCCGCCGCGGCCGTCATATACATGGCCTTGTCGTCCTTCTTCTGCGCGGCCACGTGCAGCTGCGTGGACAAGTCTCGCGCCATCTCCTCCAGCTCGGCGAGCTGCTTCTTGCGTTCGGCCTCGAGCAGCTCCGGATCCGTCTTGCTCTGGATGGAGGCGCGCACCAGGAAGCGGATGTCCTGGGGCTCGGGCAGCACCTTGCCCTTGGCGGCCTTGAGCGCGTCATAGAGCTTCTGGCCGCGCTCCAGATCCAGCTCGGGATCGAACTGGATCTCCATCAGCTTGCGCAGCGCGGGGATGGCGTACTCGTACTGCTGCTTGATGAAGTAGCGGTTGCTCAGCTTGTCCAGCGCCAGGGCGAACGTGGCGCGGCTCTCGCTGAGCTTCTCGAAGTAGTTGAGCGCGCCCTTGGCCGGCTTCACCTCGGTGTAGCTGTAGACCAGATCCAGCAGGGCCTCGCGCTTGACGTTGAGCGCCTTCTTGGCGTCCACGCCCGGGAAGGTGTCGCTGGCGGCGGCGGCCTCGAAGAAGACCACGGCCTCGGCGTGCTTGGCCTGGTTCACCCGGATCCAGCCCATCTTGTAGCGGGCCAAGTCGTGTACCGGCGAGGGCGGCTGGGCGAGGATGGCCGTGTAGTGCTTCTCGGCCTCCACCAGGTCCGACTTGTCGAAGAAGTAGTCGCCGATGATCTGCTCGGACTCCAGGCGCAGGGGGCTGGTGGGGTACTTGCGGATGAGATCGCTCAGCGTCTTGAGCATCTCGTCGAAGGTGCCCAGCTCGCGCTGCTCGTGCGCCAGGTAGAACGTCACCTTGTCGCCGTCGTGGAAGTCCGGGTACTCGCGCAGCAGGCGGACGTAGAGCTGCACCGCCTTGTTCTTCATCAGCCGCGTCTCCGGAGAGACGAGCGCGCCCGAGGCCCCCTCCGGTCGCTGCTCGGCCTGGAGGTAGTACACGTAGCGGCTCTTCTCCACGTAGAGCTCGGCCAGCCGGAACTGCAAGTCCGGCAGGTACGGGGCGTTGCGGCTCTTGGAGATGAGCTTGTCCGTCTCGCCGATGGAGCGGTCCACCTTGAAGATGTCGCGCTTGAGCTTGGTGATGAGCTCGTCGCGCTCCTTCGCCTTGGAGACGATGGGGTTGAGGCTCCGGTCCAGGCGCTGTGGCCCCGCGGGGCTGGCGGCCAGAAGCGCCGCGGTGATGATCCCGGTCAACGGGCCGGTCATTGGTTTTCCTCGATGCAACGGCTCTCGATGCGAACCCGATAGGACTTCAACTCGTCGTTCCAGTACTCGCCATCGAACGGGAAGGCGACCTGCTCGGCCTTGAGCAGCTCCTCCTCGGGCGGGGTGGCCACCTTGGAGCCTTTCTTCACGCGCTCGTACAACTTGAGGCCCACCTCGTACTCCATGAGGCGGACCTGCTCGGAGGCCTGCAGCAGCGTGTCGGCCTCCTGGCGCACGGCCTCGGTGAGGCGCGACTGGTACACGCGCTCGGCCTCGCCCAGGGACAGGGCGTAGAGCTTGGTGAGGTGGGACTGGAGCCGGTCTCCGAAGCTGCCGGCGTAGCGGCCCAGGCGCTCGGACTCCAGCTCCAGCACTTCCTTGAAGCGCGCGGCGCGCCGGGTGGCGCCGTGGGCCTCGGCGGCGCGGCGCAGGCGCAGGTCCTGGGTCAAGTCATCCCGCTCGGCGATGGCCTCCAGCGAGTCGCCGAAGCGGCGCGTCAGCTCCTTGGCGGAGCGCTTGGCCGGGAGGTAGTGGCACAAGTCCCGGAAGATGAGGGCGCGCAGCAGGTACTTGTCCGGGAGGAACTCATCGCGGAACGAGGGCGCATCCAGCGTGGTGAGGATGCCCAGCGCGGCGCGCAGCTCGCCCAGCTTGTAGCGGGTCCACGCCTCCTCCAGGTAGAGCGTGGCGCGGCCCGGATCCAGCTCGGGCAGCTGCACCAGGTTGTAGGCCTCGAGCGCGCCCTTGAAGTCCTTGCGCTCGTAGCGCAGGCGGGCCACCGCGAGCGCCGCCTCGTTGCGCGACTCGTGGGTGAGCTTCTCGTCCTTGGAGAGCGTGAGGAAGTCGTTGATCAGCTCCTCCGAGGGCTCCTTCACCGTCTTCAGCCGGGTGACGAGCAGGGCGAACTTCGCGCGGCTGGCCTCGGCGCTGCCCTCGTCCAGCTTGGCGAAGTGGGTGTTGGCCCAGCGCTCGTTGCCGACGCGCAGGTCCACCAGGCCCTGCTGGTAGTGGGCGTAGGCGCCGGCCTCCTGCTCCAGGAAGCCCAGATCCAACGCGGCGAACACCTGCTCGTCGATCATCACGTCATCGTGCGGCTTGTCGGTGAGATCCTTGAGCAGCTCCAGGGCGCGGGGCAGCACGTTGGGGTTGGTGCGCTCGCGGGCAATGCGCGCCAGGTACGTGGCGCCCGCGTGGGTGAGCCCCAGATCAATCAGGCTGCGCGCCAGGAAGTACTGGCCCCAGGCATAGTTGTCGTCCGTCTTGGGCGTGGCGGACAGCCAGGCGAACAGCGGCCCGGCGGCGGCGCGAGGCTTGCCGTCGAAGTAGTCCGACAGCGCCTGATCGAAGATCTTCGGATCCACCTTCTCCGGAGCGGGCGGGGGAGCCGCCTCCTCCTTCTTGGGCGCGGCGGCCTTGGCATCCGCGGAGTCCGGAGCCGGGGTGCCAGGGCTGGCGGCGGGAGCAGCCGCCGGAGTGCCGGAGCTGGCAGCGGGTGCCGCCGTCGGCGTACCGGAGTTGGAGGGAGCAGGAGCGGGCGAGCCGGAGCTGGCGGCAGGAGCGCGAGCGGGTGCGCCAGAGGAGCGCGCACCGGCGGCCCGAGCAGACCCGGATCCAGGGAGGACGAGGAGCGCGGCGCTCGCGAGCGCGGCGAGCAGTGAGCGGGGCATCATTCCGTGGCGCCGAAGTTGAACGCTGTGGCGAGCTGGACGGTGGGGATGTTGATGATGCGGGAGGCGCCAGCCCAGACGACGTTGTTCGTCACATCCAGCCGGAAGGAGACGTGGGTGTTCCGGAAGACGCGCAGGCCGAGCCCCACGTTGGCGCCGGGCCGGAAGCCGCCGTCGCGGTTGAGCTTGAACACGGTGGCGCCGCCCAGCAGGAAGGCCTCGAAGTGGATCACCTTGCTGTTGAGGATGGAGGTCTTCCCGTAGAAGGGGCTCCACATCAGGTCCGAGCCCACCATCCACTGCACCTCATCCTCGAAGGCGGTGGAGGTGGGGGCCACGCCGAAGTCCCGCTCGAGCTGTTGGCGCAGGCTGGTCTTCACGTTGTAGCTGTAGGCGCCGCGGCCCACCTGCCACGCGAAGTGGTCGCTGAAGTGGTAGCTGTAGCTGACCCCGGCGATGTAGCCCTTGTAGAAGGCGTCCGCCGGCAGCACGCCGAGGCCGAGCGTCAGCTCGTGGTTCATCTGGTACAGGCGGTCCTGCACCGCGGAGGTGGTGCCGGGGTTCTCGAGGGCCTCGGCCTGCGCGAGCGCGAGGCCAGGAACCAGGGACAACAGAAGCAGCAGGGCGTATCGCACGATGGGGACTGTCCGGGCGTGAAGTCAGCCGGACGCGGGGGGGCCCGCGTCAGTAACCGACCGAGTTGAAGATGAACGGGTAGCTGATGACGACGACGCCCCCCTTGGGAGCGGGGAAGTTCCACTTCTTCAGGCTGCTGAGGATACAGGCCTCCACGGAGCCGTTACGCAGGGTGGAGGACTTGGTCTTGGCCGCCACCACGCTGCCGCTGCCGCCGATGGTCCACTCGAGCACCACCTTGCCGGCCAGGCCAGTATCCTTGAGCAGGGCGCGCTCGTAGCAGCCGTACACCTCCTGGAGGTGGCTGTTGATGACCTTGGCCACGGCCTCACGGTCGATGCTGCCCTGCGTCGCGGAGACGCTGTGCGAGGTGGCCTTGGTCACCACGCCGCCCACCTGCCCCTTGCCCACGCCGCCCGCGCCGAGCGCGCCAATGCCGCCGCCGCCCTTGCCGCGCAGCAGCTCCGCGCCGAGCGTGGCGCCGCCGCCCTTGCCTCCACCGCCCAGGCCGAAGGTGCCCAGGCCCGCGTTGGCGATGGGCGCCTTTCCAATCAGGCCCGACAGCTTGTAGTTGGACGTCTTCACGTTCTTGCTGCCGGGGCCGCTGCCCAGCTTGTCCACCGCCGCGAGCACGTCATTGGTGGCGGGGCCGGCCGCGGACAGCTTGGCCAGGGCCTTGAGGGCCTTGGACTCGGGCGGAGGCGGAGCGACCTCCTCCTTCTTGGGCGGAGGCGTCCTCTCCACGGGCTTGGGCCGCTCGACCACCTTCTCCGGAGGCTTCTCGGCCTTCTTCTCGGGCTTGGCCCGCTCCCGGATGGCCTCGAGCTTCTTCCGGGCCTCCTCCTTCTTCTTCGGCTCCGGCGCCAGCAGGCGCAGGGCGACGGGCGGGAGGTTCTTCTGCTGGAAGTCTGGAGACTCGGGCAGCTGCGGCTTCAGCACGACGAAGGCGCCAAAGCCCGCGCCGAAGAGGAAGAAGCAGAACAGCGCCAGCCACGGCAGGCCCGAGAGCGGGTTGATGAACGCCTTCTCGGGCTTGGGCGCGGCGTAGGCCACCAGCGACATCTGCCCCTGGCTCAGCCGGGCGGCGGTGCCGTCGCGCAGGGTGATGAAGCGGCGGGTGCCATCGGCCTCGAGCGCGGTGAGCTGCACGGGCTGGTAGCGCCCGCCCGAGTTGGCCTTCTCCACCGCGGAGCCGGGCGGCACATAGAGGCGGTAGGCGCCGTTGAGGGCCTCGGCGAGCGTGAAGCCCTCCTCGGGCAGGGCGAAGCCCCACAGCGGCATGCCGGCCTGCTCGTCCGCGGCGGCCTTGAGGGGCTCCTTGCCTCCGCCGAAACGGCGCGCTTCGCGGCGGACGCCTCCCCAGTACAGCTCCAGGTAGAGCTGGGCCGCGCCCTTGCCGGGGCCCAGCTTCGGGGCGTGAGCCGGACGAGGCGGATCCGGCAGCTCGGTGGCGGCGGCATGCGCCTCACGCGGCGCGGCCTTCATGGCGGGGGCTGGGGCCTGACGCGGCGCGGGCCTCGGGGCGGGAGCCTTGCGCGGCGCCTCCTGCACCACCAGGGGCTCCGGCTCGGTGGGCAGAGGCGCCTCGGGGGGCAGAATGTCCCCGAAGAGCTCATCCGCGAGCTGGATGCTGGGCCCGTCATCCTGTGCCGGCATCACATCCTGGGTGGCGCGGCGGCGCGCGGAGGGCACCGTGTTGGCGGGCATGGCCTGAGGCGGCGGCGCGGGCATCACCGCGGGCTCGGGCATGGGCCGCTGGGCGTGGGCAACCGCGGGGCCTCCCCGGGAAGCGGCCGGGCCTCGGGGCTGGGCGGGCTGGGCGATCGGAACGACGGCGGCCTGGGGCGCGGCGCCTCGCTGCACGCTCTGAGGCGTGTAGGCGGTGGGGACCGTGGCGGCCAGCTGCTCTCTGGACGGAGCCGCCTGGACGGAGGGCATCCCCGCCGCGGAGGGGCGCGCGGGCATCGTCGCCTGAGGCGCGGGCCGGATGGGGCGGACGGCGGCCTGGGGCTGCGGCGCGGCGGGCTGCGGCGCGCCTCCGAGCAGGGCCGCCACCTCGGGCGACGGGGGCGGCTTCTCGGCGGGCTTCTGCGAGAGCACGCGCGTCTTCAGCACGAAGGGGCCGCAGAGCACCTCGTCCACGGAGCGGATCTCGCACGCGGTGACGCGGTGGCCGTTGACGTAGACGCCCTGCTGGGAGCCGGCGTCCTGGATGGCCGCGCGCCCGTTCTGGAAGTACAGCAGGGCGTGGCGCGGTTCGATGGACGCATCATCCAGCAGCAGGTCCGAGGACGGATCCGAGCCGATGGCGTAGGTACCCGGGACGAAGACCTCCGTGCCGACGAGCAATCCGTCGCGGAGGATGACGACCTGGAGGACGGAGGGCTGAGCGCTCACGAGGACACTCCCTTTCGAGGGCGGTGGGCCAGACCCTATTGGTCGTAGACGGTGGAGAGGGTTTCGGAGCGGAAGCTTTCCCGCTCCTTGATCATCGACCGCGTCTTCAGCTCCTTGCGATCGTACAGGTAGACCGCGCCAGACTTGTTGGTCTGGCCCTGGATGAGGCGGTCATCGAAGTCGATGCGCGCGGGGCCGCGGCTGGGAGGCGCCGCCGAGGCGGAGGCGCCGGACGAGGACTCGCCGGTGACGGGATCCGCCGTCGTGGCGGGGCCTGCCTTCGACTCGAACTGGGGGATGGACTTCGCGCCAGGGGTCTTCTTGGCCTTGCCCTTGGTGGACGCGGCGCGTGACGGACGTGCTCCGGCCTCCGAGCTGAGGAGCGGAAGCGGAGCGATGCCAAGGAGGCTGGCGACGAGAGGAACGAGGAGGAGACGTCGCATCGGAGTTCCAGGTTAAGCGATGTTTGTACCGCTCTGTCAACGCAGGCCCTGTGGGGGTTCCACTCGGGGCGGACGCGCGGTGTGGGGATCCGCCCACCCCACCTGGGGGATCTCCCCTACATTGGGGCTGATCTCTCGGGCAGGAGGGGATGGGCTCGGCGGAAAGGTAGAGTCCTGTTCCTCCTCCTTGGGATTCGTAACATCCATGAAACGCACCTTCGCAGTGGTGGCGGCGTTGGCCCTATGCCTGGGCGCGGTGGCGATCTTCGTCTCGCGCGCTCGCGAGCCGTCGGCGCCTCACCCCGGGGAGCCCGCCCGGCCCGCCGCGCGACTGCAAGCGGTGGGGCCGCACCTGACGAGCAACCAGACCTCGCAGCCGCTGGCGGTGTACGGCGAAGGGCTGGAGCCAGGGATGCGCCTGACGCTGGGGCCGCCGGTGTCGCGCGAGCTGCCGCTGAAGGTGGTGGACGCGCGGCATGCGTACACGCGGCTGCCGGCGGACGTGGTGCTGCCGCCGGAGCTGCCGCAGGCGAGCGCGAGGGTGCGGCTGGTGGCGCCTCCAGGGAGCGCAGCGCCCGAGGGCGAGGTACGCCTGGACGTGGTGAACGACGCGGCGTTCCCGGATCTGTTCGCGCTGGCGCTCTCGCCGGATGGGCGCACGGCCTTCATCGCCTCGCCGCCGACGGACACGGTGTTCGCGCTGGAGGTGGGCTCGGGGAAGGTGACGGCGCTGGCGGCGGCGGACGGGCCGAGCGCACTGGCCACATATAAGGACGCGGCAGGCCGGCCGTGGCTCGCGGTGGCGCACCGCTTCAGCCCTGAGCTGCGCTTGTACGCTCTGGACACACCTGGGAGCGCTCCGAGGGTGCTGCCAGCGCCCGCGGGGGCGATGGGGCTGGCGGTGGACGCGCGAGGAGAGGTGGCGTTCGTCGCCGAGCAGGTGCGGGACACGGTGCGAGCGGTGTCGCTGGTGGATGGGAAGGAGCGGTGGTCGGCGGAGGTGGATCCGAACCCGTCGGTGCTCGCGCCGTGGAAGGAGCTGCTCGCGGTGGGGTGCATGCAGACGGGGCAGGTGGAGCTGCTGCGGCAGTCGGATGGTGGGCGGGTGTCGACGCTGGTGCCGAAGCCGGGAGTGTCCATCGTCGGAGGAGGGACGGAGCGCTTCTCGAAGCAGGTGATGGGAGGCAAGGAGCCGCGCGGGCTGGTGGCCAGCGAGCGGCTGGGGCGCCTCTTCGTCTCGAGCTTGGGGCCCAACGTGGGGCCCAACGCCGAGCGGATGGAGGTGAGCGCCAACGGTGGAGTAGGGGTGCTGGATCCGGCACATGGCGAGATGGTGCGCCACCGGGGCTTCGGGGCGGGGGTGACGGAGGGGATGGCGCTGGATGAGAGCGCGGGGCTGCTCTACGCGGCGGACATCGGGCTGGGGCTGGTGCGAGTGCTGGACGCGCGCAAGCTGGTGGAGAGCGACGCGGGCGCGGGTAAGGCGGTGCTCCAGGAGTTGCCCATGCCGCTGCCGGAGAACACGCCCCGGGCGCGCCCGGACGAGGACTACGGCAAGGAGGGCCGGGCGGGAGTGGAGCTGCACTCGGGGCCGCGCTCGCTGGCGCTGGCGCCGGATGGACATACCCTCTACGTGCTCAACCGGCACACGGGCACGGTGGCGGTGGTGGATGTGACGCAGGCGCGCTCGGGCCAGGCGCGCGTGGTGCGCCAGCTGCCGGTGACGGAGATGCGCACACAGGCCAAGCGGCGGCTGGGGCAGGTCCTCTACTACGCGGACATGGGCCGCACGGCGATGAGCTGCGACGCCTGCCACGTGGAGGGCCACACGGGCGGAGTCTTCTTCGAGAAGACGAAGCCGATGCGCATCTACCGCTCCTCCACGGTGCGAGGCAGCCGGGACACGCCGCCGTACTTCACTCCGGCGAGCACGCACAGCATCGCGGAGACGATCAAGACAGTGGGAGCGCGCAACCGCTTCCAGAACCCGAAGCTCACGGACGAGGAGGTGGAGGCCCTGACGCTCTACACCTCGCTGGTGCCGACGTTGCCCAACCCCTTCCGAGGCGAGGACGGTGCGCCGCCGGAGACGTTGACGCTGCCGGATGGGCGCACGGGGCGGCCCGCGGAGGGCAGGGCGCTCTTCGAGGGCAAGGGCGGCTGCGTGGCGTGTCACCCGGCGCCGCTCTACACGTTGGATCAGGATCCGCAGACTCGCGGCAAGTACCTCGACGTGGGCACCCCTATCGCGCTGCCGCTGCGCCTGGATCAGCAAGAGCTGCTGCTCGGCGCGGCGCCCCCGGCGCTCATCGGAGCCTGGGACATCTGGCCCATGCTCACCAGTGGGGCCGCGGGCTTCGAGGTCCAGGCAGACCGGCTCACCGTAGGCACGCGCTTCCCACTGCGGGCCGTGATCGAGAGCGCCGGACCCAAGCACGGCAATGCCCAGGCCCTCACGCCCCAGGAGCGGGACGACCTGCTCTCCTTCCTGCTCACGCTGTAGGCCTGGCTCATTAGGAGATCCGATGGCATCACCACAGCCTTCGGATTGCGCGAAGGCTGACTCCGCCTCTTCCGCATTGTTGCTGCGTACCGGCAGGGTCAAGCTCGCGGGATGAGCCATGCGATCTTGCTGCTGAGCGCGGGATTCCTGGCGGGCGCGATGAACGCCATTGCCGGGGGCGGCTCCTTCGTCACGCTGCCGGCGCTCGTCCTCGTGGGCCTGCCTTCGGTCGCGGCGAACGCATCCAGCACCGTGGCGCTCTTCCCGGCGAGCCTCGCCAGCAGTTGGGCCTATCGCCGCGACCTCTCCAACCTCGGCACGGTCTCGCTCCGAACCCTGCTGCCGGTGAGCCTGGTGGGCGGCGCCGTGGGCGCGGTGCTGCTGCTCGCCACACCGTCGGCGCTGTTCGATGAACTCCTCCCCTGGTTGCTGCTCCTGGCGACGCTCGCCTTCGCCTTTGGCCAGAGGGCTGGGCTGGCGCTGCGTCGTTTCCTCCGCATCGGGCCGGTGCCGTTCCTCTTGGCGCAGTTCCTGCTCGCGGTCTACGGCGGCTACTTCGGCGGAGCCGTGGGCATCATGATGATGGCGACGTGGAGCCTGTTGAGCACCGTCGATGTCAAAGCCATGAACCCGGCCAAGACGGTGCTCGTGGCCGCGGCCAACGCCGTCGCGGTGCTCTGCTTCATCGCCGCGCGAGAGGTGTGGTGGACGGAGACGCTCGTCACGCTGGTTGCCGCGGCGCTGGGGGGCTATGCCGGAGCGCGCCTCGCACGCCGCCTGGATCCGCGCTGGCTCCGCCACGGTATCCTTCTGCTCACCGTGGCGATGACCGTGGCCTTCTTCCTCCGCGCTGCATGGCGCCGGTAGGCCACCTCCGCATGTGGCCGGCCTGCTCCCCGTCCGGCCCGCCCCCTTGACACCTTAGGGGAGCCACGCGACACTCCCCTCGACACCTGAGGGGAGAGCATGGCGGATCGCTCGCTGGAGCTGCTGCAGGGCACGCTGGACATGTTGATTCTCAAGAGCCTGTCGTGGGGCCCGCTGCACGGGTACGCGGTGGCCGAGTCCGTGCGGGAGCGCAGCGGGCAGGAGCTGAAGGTGGAGGAGGGGGCGCTCTACCCGGCGCTGCACCGGCTGGAGAAGCGCGGCCTGCTGGAGGCGGAGTGGGGCGTGTCGGAGAACAACCGGCGGGCCAAGTTCTACCGGCTCACCACCGAGGGCCGTGTCCAGCTCCGCGCCGAGACGCAGGCGTGGAAGCGCTACTCGGCCGCCGTGTCCCGGGTGTTGGAGGCGCTGTGAGCACGCCCCCGCGCCCGCTGGGTTTCAAGCGCCTGTTGAAGCTCGCCGTGCGGCCTCGCGCGGTGGAGCAGGACGTGGACGAGGAGCTGCACTTCCACCTGGAGATGCGCGCCGCGACGCTCGAGCGGGAGGGCCTGTCCCCCGCCGAGGCCCGAGCCGCCGCCGAGCGCGAGTTCGGCGATGTCACCCGCGTGCGCGAGGAGTGCGTGCGCATTGGACACGAGCGGGAGCGGGAGATGAGGCGCAGCTTGCTGTGGGACGCGCTGGTGCAGGACGTGCGCTACGCGGTGCGGATGCTCCGGCGCGCCCCGGGCTTCACGCTGGTGGCGGTGCTCACCCTGGCGCTGGGCATCGGCGCCACCACCGCCATCTTCAGCGTGGTGCGAGGCGTGCTGCTGCGGCCGCTGCCCTTCGCCGCCCCCCAGCGGCTGGTGCGCGTGTGGCAGGCCAGCCCCTCGCAGAGCCTCGAGCGGGGCACCCTCTCTCCGCTGGACTTCGAGGACTGGAAGGCCCGCCAGCGCTCCTTCGAGGACATGGGCTCCTGGTGGTACGTGGAGGGCATGTCGGGGTCGGACCTGAGCGGTGACGGCGAGCCCCAGCGGGTGCCCACGGCCTTCGTGAGCGACGGCTTCTTCTCCACCCTCGGCGTGGCTCCGAGGCTGGGGCACGTGCTGCTCCCCGAGGATCACCACCCGGGCCATGACACGGTGGTGGTGATCAGCCACGGCCTGTGGCAGCGCCGCTTCGGCGGAGATCCCTCCGTGCTCGGCCGCACCCTGACGCTCGACGGGGTGCCGCACACGGTGGTGGGGGTGATGCCTCCGGCCTTCGCCTTCCCCTCCGAGCGGGTGGACCTGTGGATCTCCCAGTCCCGCATTGCCGAGGACTCCATTCCGAGGCTGCGCCAGGTGCGCTGGGTGTCCGGGGTGGGGCGCCTGAAGCCTGGAGTGTCCCTGGAGTCGGTGCGCTCGGAGCTGAACGGCCTGGCCAGGCAGCTGGCGGACGAGTACCCGGCCACCAACCTCCAGTTCACCGGGGCCACGGTGCTGCCGCTGCACGAGGCGTTGACGGGGGACGTGCGGGTGGGGCTGCTGGTGCTGCTCGGCGCGGTGGGCTTCCTGCTGCTCATCGCCTGCGTCAACGTGGCCAACCTGATGCTGACGCGCTCCACCGCTCGCGAGCGCGAGCTGGCGGTGCGGGCCGCCATGGGCGCCGGGCCGGGGAGGCTGGTGGGGCAGTTGCTCACCGAGAGCCTCGTGCTCGCGCTGCTGGGCGGGGCGCTCGGGCTCATGGTGGCGGTGTGGGGCACCGAGCTGCTCCTGGCCTTCTCCGTGAAGCAGCTGCCTCGGCTTCAGGAGGTGCGGGTGGATGGGGCGGTGCTCGTCTTCGCCCTGGGAGCCACGCTCTTCACCGGGGTGCTGTTCGGGTTGATGCCGGCGCTGCGCGCGGGCTCGCCCCGGCTCGCGCCCGTGCTCAGGTCCGGCCGGAGCCTGGTGGGTGGGGGCGGGGCGCGGCTGCGCGGCGCGCTGGTGGTGACCGAGGTGGCGCTCGCCGTGGTGCTGGCGGCCGGGGCGGGGCTCGCCGTCCGCAGCCTCGTGTCGCTGCTCTCGGTGGATCCGGGCTTCCGTCCCCAGGGCGCGGTGGTGGTGAGCTTCTCCGCCTCCGGGCGGCACCCGACGAACAAGTACATCGGCGAGGTGCTCGAGCGCGTGCGCGCGGTGCCCGGGGTGCAGGTGGCCGGCACGGCGAAGAACCTCCCCCTGGAGGGCTCGGGCGAGCCCTATCCCGTGCTCCTCGCGGACCAGCCGCTGGTGACCGAAGCGGATGCACCTCGCGCGAACTTCCTGCACGTGAGCAATGACTACTTCCGCGTCATGGGGATTCCCCTGCTGCGCGGCCGCGCCTTCACCCTCCAGGACACGGACAAGGCCCCCTCCGTGCTGGTGGTCAACGAGGCCTTCGCCCGCCGCTTCTTCCCGGGCGAGGACGCCGTGGGCAAGGTCTTCCAGGGAGGGGACGTCATCGTCGGAGTGGTGGGAGATGTGCGCCAGGAGAGCCTCGCCGAGCCCGCTCCGCCCATGGCCTACATCCACGTGCTGCAGAACGGCCGCAGCAATGTGAACCTGGTGGTGCGCGGCGAGGGCGCTCCGTTGCAGCTCGCCGCCGCCGTCCGGCAGGCCATCTGGTCGGTGAACCCCGAGCAGACCATCACCCGCATCACCACGCTCGAGGAGGTGGTGGGCGAGTCGGTGTCCCGCCCCCGGCTGATTACCGCGCTGCTGGGCCTGTTCGCCGTCCTGGCGCTGGTGCTCGGCGCGGTGGGCATCTACGGCGTGCTGGCCTACACGGTGGGCCAGCGGCAGCGGGAGATCGGCGTGCGGCTGGCGCTCGGGGCGCGTCCGCAAGAGGTGCTGCGCATGGTGCTCAAGAGCGGCATGGGGCTGGCGGGCACCGGCGTGGCTCTGGGCATGGCCGGCGCGCTCATCCTCTCGCGGGTGATGAGCAGCATCCTCTACGGGGTGGCGCCGCATGATCCGCTCACCTTCGGCGCGGTCGCGGTGCTGCTGCTGGGAGTGGCGCTGGTGGCGTGCCTGGTGCCCGCCCGGCGCGCCATGCGGGTGGATCCCGCCGTCACCCTCCGCGCCGAGTAGGGGCCGGAGGTGCTACTCGCAGGGGCCGCAGTCGCTCAGGCAGCTATTGGCCTGGGTGCCTGTGCCACAGCTCTCGGTGAACTGGCACACCCCGTCACCGCAGGTGTAGACGTCCTGGGTGCGCACGCGCGTGGTGAGCGGCAGGTAGGTCCGGCCGTTGTACGTGCACTGCGTGTAGAACAGCCCCGACGGGTCCAGCGTGCACAGCGTGTCGCAGCTCTCGACGTGAGAAATGGGCGCGCACTCGGAGACCAGGACGCCCTCGCTCGAGGTGAAGCCGCAGGCGCGCGGGCTGCTCTCGCCTTCCGTCAGGGCCGCGCCGTCCCCACCCGCGAAGATGCCCTCACCCGTGAAGAGGTTGCCGAAGAAGCACGCCTCGCGCCGCGAGAAGGTCTGCACCTCCTCGGAGGTGTAGGGGATGGGCTCCTGCTGCGCGGTGCGCCCCAGCACCGAGAGCGGCACATGCAGCCCGTACTTGTTCACGTGGGCCGCCAGGCACGCGGACACCAGCTGCTGCTCCGGCTCGGAGATGTGCTGGCCATTGGCCCAGTCCGGAGCCAGCCCGAACTCGCCCTCCCACGTGTAGGAGGTGCCCGAGGACTGCTCCTGGTAGCTCAGGGACGAGCCCGTGGGCAGCGAGCACCGCACTACGTACTTCATCAACATGGAGTTCACCTCCGCGTTCTGGACGAGCCAGTTCGAGAAGTCCGAGGTCCCCAGGCCGTTCATCGTGAGGCCATTCATCGTGAGGCCGTTCATCGTGAGGCCGTTCATCGTGAGGCCATTCATCGTGAGGCCGTTCATCGTGAGGCCGTTCATCGTGAGGCCGTTCTCACCCTGCAACTCCTGCGCATGGGTACTGGGGGCGTTGGCGGGTGCGGATACATCTTCCATTGGCCCACAAGCTACGGTGCTCGTTAGCAGCACCAGGGTGGTCACCGCGCTGATGCTCCCAGTGTGAGTGACTCGCTTCGCAAGGTTTTCCATGATCTGTTCCCCTCCAGGGTTCGTAGGTCCTGTCCAACGAATGCGCGTATCCAACCAAAGGGGTCTGACAAAACAGCTGGGACGCACAGATCCGCTGGGGTGGCAAGACGGGCTCCCCGAGCCGCCCAGGGCCTGAGCCCCAGGGGAGACGTCACCCGGGGGCGTCACAATGCGGTTGCTCGCGAGCGCCCATGGAGGGAGGAAGGTTCCCATGCCCCTGCGTACCCTGCTCCCCGCCGGTGACTCTCAGGGGAGCCCCCACTCCCCCGGTTTGCCCCAGGCCCCTACGGGCACGGTGGTGTTCGTCTTCACGGATGTGCAGAGCTCCACCGTGCTGTGGGAGCAATGCGGCGACGCCATGCAGGAGGCCTTGGATGTGCACAACCGCGTGCTACGCGCGAGGTTGGCCACCACCTCGGGCTATGAGGTGAAGACCCAGGGGGACTCCTTCATGGTGGCCTTCTCCTCCGCGGCGGAGGCGGTGCGCTGGTGTCTGGAGGCGCAGGAGGCCCTGCTGCAAGCGCCCTGGCCCGCCGGTGTGCTGGCCCACCCGCAGGCGGAGGAGGAGCGGGGGCCTCAGGGGCGCGCGCTGCACCGGGGGCTGCGCGTCCGCATGGGCGTGCACCTGGGACAGGCCGAGTGCCGCGTCGACGAGCGCACCGGCCGGGCGGACTACTTCGGCCGCACGGTGAACGTGGCGGCGCGCGTGGCCAACGCGGGCCATGGCGGCCAGGTGCTGCTGAGCGGCGTGGCCTGGGCCGAGGTGGCGCAGCAGCTGGAGGCGCTCGGCCAGCCGGCGGTGCGGGCCCTGGGGGAGTTCCGGCTCAAGGGCATCGAGGAACCTGTCACGTTGGTCGAGGTGCTGCCCGCCTCCCTGGCGGATCGGCGCTTCAAGCCCCCGCGGGCCATCGAGGAGCGGCACGGCAACCTGCCCTCCGTCACCGGCGCGCTGGTGGGCCGCAAGGAGGAACTGGCGGCCCTGGGGCAGCGCTTCCAGGAGGGGGCGCGGCTGGTCACCATCCTCGGGCCCGGCGGCATGGGCAAGACGCGCCTGGCCACCCACTTCGGCAGCACCCTGCTGAACTCGCAGCAGCGCTGGAGAGGAGGCGTGTGGCTGTGCGTGCTGACCGAGGCCACCACCGCCGGAGACATCTGCCACGTCGTCGGCCAGGCGCTCGAGGTGGATCTCACCCATGGCGGCGAGGAGGGAGAGCCCGCCGAGCAGATTGGCCGCGCGCTGGCGGGGCGGGGACAGGTGCTGCTGATCCTCGACAACGTGGAGCACCTCATGCGCCATGCGTCGGCCACCCTGGGCCGGTGGATGGCGCTGGCTCCCGAGACGCGCTTCCTCATCACCTCGCGCGAGGCCACGCGCCTGCCCGGCGAGTGGGTGCTGGATCTGGCGCCGCTGGGGCTGCCCGCGGATGACGAGACGTCCCTGGAGGCCATCTCCCGCGCGGACGCGGTGCGCCTGTTCGTGCAGCGCGCCCAGGCGGCCCAGGGGCACTTCGCGCTCACGGCCGAGGAGGCTCCGCTGGTGTCCGAGATCGTCCGCCGCCTGGAGGGCATCGCGCTGGCCATCGAGCTGGCCGCGGCGCGCACCCCGGTGATGGGGGTGGCCCAGATTCGCGAGCGGTTGTCGCGCCGCTTCGAGCTGCTGCGGGCCGGCCGCCGGGATGACTCGGCACGGCAGGCCACGCTGCGGGGCGCCATCGACTGGAGCTGGAACCTGCTGGAGCCCGCCGAGCGCCAGGCCCTGGCCCAGTGCTCGGTGTTTCGTGGCGGCTTCACCCTGGAGGCGGCCGAGGCGGTGCTGGCGCTCCCCCCGGACAGCCCGGACGTGCTGGAGGTGATCCAATCGCTGCGCGGCAAGTCGCTGCTGCGCACCGCGCCCACGGGAGACCTTGCGGGAGAGCGGCGCCTGGCCCTGTACGAGAGCGTGCGCGAGTACGCCTCGGAGCGGCTGGCGGAGCCCGGCGCGGAGGCTCCGGTGGTGGCGCGGCATGCGAGCTTCTTCCTGGAGCATGCTCGCAGGCTCACCCGCATGTTGCACGGCAGCAGCGGCATCGAGGCGCTGCGCCGGATGTCGGCGGAGCGCGAGAACCTCTTGGCCGTGTGTGATCACGCCTTGGCCGAGCGCCCCGCGACGCCGGAGTCCGTGGCGCGAGCGCTGGGCGGGCTGATCGCGCTCGAGCCGGACGTGACGGCGCATGGGCCGATGGAGCTCACGCTCGAGCGGCTGGACCGGGCCCTGGAGCTGGCCGCGAGCCTCCCCGTGGACGCGCGGCTGCGCGCCGAGGCCCTCGCGGTGCGCGGCCGGGCCTCGCTGGAGCTGGGCCGGCTGGCCGCCGCGCGCAAGGATCTCGAGGAGGCGCGCACGGCCTTCCACGCGCTGGGCGTGGGGGCGCCGCAGAAGCGGGCGCTGGTGGAGCTGTCCATGGTGGCTCGCCACGAGGGGGACACGAACTCGGCGTGGGCCCTGGTGGCGGTGGCCCAGGCGCTGCCTTCGGGTGGGGAGCGCTGGCTGGATGGCTACGCGGTGGGTAACCTCGGCCTCGTCGAGCTGTCTCGCAGCGGCGCCTCGGCGGCCGTGCCCCACCTGCGTGCGGCACTCGATGTGTTCCGGGGGCTGGGCGACAGCACCTTCGAGTTGGTCTTCCTCATCAACTACGCCTTCGCCATTGGAGAGCTGGGGCGGACGCGGGAGGCCGTGGCGCTCTTGGAGGAGGCGCTGAACAAGTCCACTCAGGTGGGCAACCGCTTCGGCCATGCCATCGCCCAGGTGAACATCGGGTGTCTGCTGCTGGAGGAGAACCGGGCCGCGGAGGCGGCCGGACACCTGGAGGCGGCCGTACCCATTGGCCGACAGCTCGGCAGCCGCGTCCTGGAGGCATGTGCGCGCGGCGAACTGGGCCGTGCCTACCTGGGGCTGGGCGTCCCGGAGAAGGCGCAGCTTCACCTGCGGGAAGCCGTGGCAAGTCTGGCCGAGGTGTCTCGAAGGCACATGCTGCGCTTCTCCGCCCACCTCGCCGCGGTGCACGCGGTGCTCGGCCAGACCCGGGCGGCCCAGGAGGACTTCCTCTCACTAGAGGCCACCTCCGAGGTGCGCGAGGATCCCGTGTTGAGGGAGCTGGTGTCCCTGCTTCGCGCCACGGTGGACCTCGCGGCGGCGCGGGCGGAGCCTCCCTCCGAGCCGATAGAGCAGGGCGTGGCGGCGGCGCGGCAGCGGCTGGAGCGGGCCCGGCGCGCTCCCTCGGCGGCAGCCTCGTCCGATCTGCGTGCCTCGCTGCGGTGGCTGGAGCAGTGGCTGCCGCCGTGCTGAATCAGGCGACGCCGTCCCGCGGCGCTGGCGGAGGTGGAAGATTCCTCCAACGCGAAATCCCGGCAGTGATCCGCGCTCGCACCCGGAGCGGAGAGCTTGAAAGTCTCCGGCGGCCTGGGGTCTACAATGGGGCGTTGATGCGCTCCCTCCCGAAGCTGCTCTGGCTCCTCGTCCCGTTGGTGCTGCTCTCGTGCTCCGATGCGGGCCTCTACGCACTCGATGGCCGCGGCCCCAGCGGCAAGGACCGCGTGGACTACTCGGGCCAGGTCTGCATCCCCCTGGCCAGCGGGGATGCCTTCCCCGTGAAAGTCGTCTTCGCCCTCGCGGGCGGGCAGAACGTGGATACGCAGGTGGTGGGCTACGCCACCGATGCGCTCGGCACGCTCAGCAGCCGCTTCTCCGGCCCCTTCATCACCTTCTCCCTGGTGGCCTTCCACACCGTGGCCACCGGCATCCAGGGCAGCTTCGCCGACGCCTCCACCTTCCAGGCCGCCCTGGCCCGGTACGCCAGCTACCAGGAGACGGGGCCCATGAGCATCCGCTCCGCGCTCCGGCTCTCCAAGAGCATCCTCTCCGGCGACATGCAGACGTCCTGCCGCGGCGCCGTGGGCCGCACCCGCTACATCGTCGTCCTCGTCATCACCGAGGCGGACCTGAGCTGTGACAACCCCGCCTTCAACGTGGGCATCGACTCGCGCTGCGCCGCGCTCACTCCCGTCTCCGGCGCCGCGGCCTGCAGCCAGTGCGAGCTGACCGAAGTCACCGGCGAGCTCAAGGCCCTGGTCCAGCAGTACAGCGCGGGCGAGGTGGTGGTGCAGCCCATCTACGTGCGCTCCGTGCCGGACGACACCACGCGCCTGCAGGTGGCCGCCATCGCCAACGCCGGCGGCACCGAGGCCATCGAGACCGACCCCGAGGGCCTGCGCGACACCCTCTCCACCCTCAACTACGCCTCGCTCCAGACGTCGCTCGTGCTCAAGCGCTTCCTGGCCTTCAACCGCAACGTGCAGGTGCGCGATGGGCGGATCCTCGTGGACAGCGACGGCGACGGCGTGTCCGACGAGGACGAGCAGAAGCTGGGCTTGGATCCGCTCCAGGCGGACACGGACGGAGACGGGCTCATGGACGGCATCGAGCTGCGCATGGGGCTGGATCCCCTCACCGTCAACATCATCAACGGGTGCAACGCCTCGCTGGACGATGACGGCGACCGGCTCAACACCTGCGAGGAGCGGGTGCTCGGCACCGACCCGTGCATGGGTGACACCGACGCGGACGGGCTGCCGGACCTGGTGGAGGCGCTCAGCGGCACCAACCCGCTTGTCCCCGAGGATCTGCTGGACAGCGACCGCGATGGGGTCTCCAACGTCCAGGAGGTGCTGTCCCGGAGTGATCCGCTCAGCGCGGACCTCTCCTTCCAGGCCGAGCGCGCCTACGGCTACTCGCTTCAGCTGAGCGACAAGCCCACCCCGGACGGGCGCGCTTGCTACGACGTGCGCGCGGAGAACATCACCGTCGTACCCACCCTGGAGCACCCCCACCCGCTCTTCCCGGGAGTGAAGATCCCCGCGGGCCAGAACGACATCTACTTCTACATGCAGGTGGGCCGGGACAATGATCCGCGAGGCGCGGGCGTGGGCTCGCTCTTCATCGACGACAAGCTCCGCTACTCCGAGGACCAGGGCAAGCTCCCCGCCGGGCCCCGCAGCTTCAACTCGGACGACTTCATCCTCGGATTCTGATCCATCCCCCAGGTGAGGGGTGGACCCCTCGCCCTCGCTGGGGTCTTCCCCCCACACTCTCCTCGCTGCACTCCCGAGCTTTCGTGCAACCCGCTGAATTTCCTGAACGTTGGTATCGGACACTTCGCGGATCGGCTCTTGCTAGGAGAGCGCTCTCGAAAGGAGTCGTCATGACACGCAACCGCCTTGCCCCAGTTCTCGCTCTCGGGGCGCTGTTCATCCTCACCTCGCTGCCCGCCCAGGCGCAGACGCCCACCCCCGACGCCGTCAACCCGGAGTGCCTCGGCAGCAGCTGCGGCCGGCCCAAGGAGGAGGGCGGTGGCTGTGGCTGCGGTTGTGGCTGCTCCGTGTGGGTGGCCTACACGGATGACGGCGTGACGCTGTCGTACACCGATGACGCCGACGGTGACGGCAAGGCGGATGACAGGGACAACTGCCCCTTCGCCTCCAACCGCGACCAGGCGGACACGGACGGCGATGGCGTGGGCGATGTCTGCGACAACTGCGCGGCGGTCTCCAACTTCCAGCAGCGCGACGCGGACGGCGATGGCCTCGGCGATGACTGCGATCCCGACGCGGACAATGACGGCGTGGCCAATGGGCAGGACAACTGCCCCCTGGTGCCCAACAAGGACCAGAGCAACCTGGACGGCGACACGCAGGGTGACGTGTGCGACCTGGACGATGACAACGACGGCGTGCCGGACGGCCAGGACAACTGCCCGCGCCTCGCCAACTCGGACCAGCAGATGCCGACCAACGCCAGCCAGTGCCGCGTGGACCGGGACGGCGACAACATCTCCGATGACCGCGACAACTGCCCGGCTATTGCCAACCCGAACCAGGATGATGCGGACCGTGACGGCCTGGGGGATGTATGCGACGCGGACATCGACAATGACGGCGTGCTGAACACGGGCCCGGACGGCCAGCCCCTGGACAACTGCCCGAAGGTGGCCAACCGGGACCAGGCGGATGACGACGGTGACGGCAAGGGCGATGCCTGCGACGAGCTGTACTGCGTCGTGGTGGACAAGAGCCACCCGGACGACTGCCTCAATCCGAAGAACCCCTTCACTGTCTCGGGCGGTGGCCAGCTGAGCCTGAAGAAGGGAGAGCAGGTGCGCCTGCCCCTGTTCGCCAACCGCAACGGCGCCGCCATCGAGTACACTTGGACGGTGAAGTCGCGCCCCGCGGGCTCCAAGGCCGTGGTGGAGAACCCCAAGGGCGCCGTGACGAACAGCCGTCACTGGGAGTACGCCTATGTGGATGGCTCTGTCCCCTCGTTCACCGCGGACGCGGACGGCGACTACGAGATCCAAGTCCAGGCGAAGCTGGCCTTCGCGGACCGTGCGTACCCGGAGCAGCGCGAGTCCGTCTCCAGCCTCAAGCTGGCGGTGGGCAACAACGCCAGCAGCTGCGCGACGGTGCCGGGCTCGGCGGGCGGGGTGGCGCTGGGCGCCGTGCTGCTCGGCATGCTGCTGCGCCGCCGCCGGACGGAGTAGAGTCCTCTCCACATGCTTCGCAGGAGGTCCGTTTCCATGCACCTGAACGCCCGGATGCTGATGGCTGCGGGCCTCCTGGCCGCCACCCTGGCGGCCTGTACCGACACGCTGGTGGAGCCGCTCACCCAGGAGCAGTCGCTGCTGGATGACCGGCTCACCCTCAAGGGACATGTCTGCACCGCGCCGCCCAACCCCTCCGGGTTCCCGGTGAAGGTGGTGCTCGTCATCGACGAGTCCGGCAGCATGTGCGTGTCGGATCCGCCCGGCTCGCAGGAGGGCAGCGGCTTCTGCGAGTCCGCGGGAGTGGCTCAGGGCAACACCGAGCCGGCGCGCGTGCGCGCCCTGCGCAAGCTGGTGGACCAGTTCCGCAACCAGCCCAACGTGCAGATGTCCGTGGTGCCGTTCGAGACCAACGTGAAGAACGTGTGGCCGCCGGCCGCCACCGGCGACCGCTTCGCCCGGCCGGACAGCACACTGGACACGTACATTGGCGCTCTGCAGAACCAGCTCGGCAAGGGCACCGACTACCAGGGGGCGCTCTCGTACGCCTATAGCCTGATCGCCAGCGACATCACCGCGCTGTCGTCGAGCAACCCCGAGGTGCTGCCGCGCACCCGCTACGTGGTGGTCTTCCTCACCGACGGTACCCCGTACCCGCGCTGCTCGGCCAACGACAACCTCTCGGTCTACGCGGACCCGGACAACCCGGACCTGACGTGGGCGGACTCGTACCACGCCGAGGAGTTCTGCAACTTGTTGGATCCGGAGTCGACCGACAACATCAACGGCTTCGAGCCCGGCACGGACCGCAACCAGAACTATCAGCTCTTCAGCTACGTGCGCCGGGTAATGGAGCTGAAGGACCAGTACAACGTGGGCGACATCCGCATGCACACCGTGCTGCTCTTCAACCAGCAGGCGGTGCAGCAGTGCGGCCTCATCTGCCAGGACCTGTACGGCGCCTACCCGAACGTGGACCCCAGCCAGTACCCCCAGGCGGCCAAGAAGATCGCCTCGTGGCTGCTGCAGCGCTTCGCGGAGATAGGCAACGGCGTGTACCAGGAGTTCAACGACACGGCCGAGATCAGCAACATGGGCCTGGGCGCGCTGGACTACTCGTCCTTCGCCTCGCCCAATGTGATCAAAACGCTGATGGTGCAGTCGCTCACCTCCGTTCCGGGAGAGAAGGGGCGCGAGGTGGACTCCGACGGGGACGGGTTGCCGGACTCGGCGGACAACACCTTCACCCTGCAGACCAATGCGTATACCGCGGACAGCGATGGGGACTGCCTGGACGATGGCTTCGAGGCGCGCCGGGCGGACCAGGGCTTCAAGCCCGCCAATGATCTGGATGCGCGCGGGTGCGATCCGCAGTCGCCGCTGACGCAGGGCTGCGTGTGCCGCGACACGGATGGAGACGGCCTGTCGCAGTTCGCCGAGTCCTACCTGGGCACGCGCACCGGTATCGTCGACAGCGACGGGGACGGCATGCCGGACGCCATCGAGGCGCGCTACGGGCTGGATCCGCGCACGCCGAACGTGTCGGGCATCGACACGGACGGGGACGGCATTCCGGACGCCAAGGAGCTGCTCGCCGGGAGCGATCCCACGCGGCGGGACAAGGACTTCTACGAGCGCTACGGCTACCAGTACTCGGTGACGGTCACCCACTATCAGGACGACATCGACAAATGCAGTGACTGCACCTGCTATGACTTCACCATCTCCAACCTGCAGCTGGTGACGCCGCCCAACCGTTCGGGCGAGCAGCAGGGCTACAACCTCTTCAAGGTGTGGTTCGCCGAGGCGCCCGAGAGCGGCGTGGCCACCGACTACGGCGTGTGGCACGCGGCCTGTGCGTGGGCCCAGTACGCGCCGCCCAGCCTGCGAACGCCCCTCGGCGCCGAGCTGCCCCTCGTGTACACCCAGCAGGATCAGGCCCGGAGGAAGCACAATGTAGGAGACGACGTCTTCTACAGCCCGCGGCTCCTCACCACGGCGAGCCAGTACGCGAAGAACTGCGTGGGCTATGAGCCGGGGACCTCACCGCCGCCGGAGGCAACGCCGTGAATCGAAGGGCAGGACTGGTGGCGGTGGTGGTGGTGGCCGTGGTCGCAATCGTCGCAGCGTGCTCGGACGCCTACCTCTATGACGAGCGGCGGGACGAGCAGGTGCCGGTGGATCGCGCGGTGGCCTTCGAGGGCAGCTTCTGCACCGTGGGCACCAACGAGGTGATCCGCCCCATCAAGATCGTCGTCGCCATGGATGCCAGCCAGTCCATGGTGGTGACGGATCCGGATGGCACCCGGGCCACCGCGCTGATTGAGCTCATCAACACCCTGCCGACGGACCCCGAGGTCTACATCGCGGTGGTGCTCTTCGCGGGCAGCACCACGGCGTACCTCACCAAGGACGCGAACGGGCAGGACGGCTTCTCGCAGGTGGCGAGCCTGACGGACATCCAGAAGGACACGCTCACCCGGACGCTGCTCAACTTCCGCAACCCCAGCAACGCGCCAGACCGGGACTCGACGGACTTCGTCAAGCCGCTGGCGGACATCTACTCGCTCATCAACGGGGACATCGCCAAGAGCCGGCTGGCGCCCAATGGGGCCCAGGCGCTGGCCCAGGCGCGCTACTCGGTCATCTTCCTGTCGGACGGCCACCCCACCAACAACCAGGATGACGAGCTGCTCCAGGGCGACGCCGTGGTGCGCGTGCGCCAGCTGCGCGACCTGGTGGAGGATGTCACGGTCAACACCGTGCACGTCTTCAACCCCTCGCAGCCGGTGAGCTCGGTGTGTGACTTGTCCGGGGACGGGGGCTGCCCGCTGCTCATCATCAACCAGGACGCGGACCGCCTGGAGAAGATGTCGCAGCTGGGCGGCGGCAACTTCCGGGACTTCCGCAACAACGAGCCCATCAACTTCCTGGACTTCAGCTTCGGCCAGGTGCGCCGCGCCTTCGTCGTCAAGGAGCTGATCGCCTCCAACTTCAGCGCGCCGCCCGGCAGCCCGGCGGACCTGGCGGACACGGACGGGGATGGGCTCACGGACGCCGAGGAGCTCCTGGCGGGGACCGATCCCAACAAGGTCGACACGGACGGGGACGGCTTCAGCGATGGCGTGGAGAAGCGCTTCTTCGCTCAGGGCGCGGACTTCCACTTCCCGGGGCAGCCGCTGGACGACGGAGGGTTCATGGATCCGGGCTGTCCGCCGCCGCTGCGCGCCGTGGACAGCGACTGTGATGGGCTGCTGGACTGCGACGAGCAGTTCATTGGCACCAACGCCCACCTGGTGGACAGCGATCGAGACGGCGTGCCGGATGGCGTGGAGTGGCGGGGCGGCACCCAGGGCTCGAGCAATGATCTGGATCAGGATCCGGACCGGGACGGGCTCTCCAGCCGCATGGAGCTGCGCCTGCACACCAACCCGGTGGACGTGGACACCTCGCACCTGTCCGTGGACGGCTACCGCTACTCCATGCAGGCGGTGGGCCCGCCGGATGACGCCGGCCGCCAGTGCTACGACTTCCGCGTGGACAACGTGCTGCTGGCGCCCACCATCCTGGAGGTCTCGGATGCGGGCGTGGACGCGGGCCTGCCCGTGGGCCGGCCCGAGGACGGCGGCCTGCCCGTGCTGCGCGGCGCGGGCTACAACGATCTCTGGCTCTCCGTGGCGATGATCCCCGCGGACGATCCCACCGCTCGCACCATCACCCGCTTCTATCGCTACCAAGCCGCGCGCTACCCCATTGGCGGAATCAAATCCCCCGTGGATGGTGTCATCCGCGTGCGCCCGGAGGACTTCCTCTCCTCGTGCCCTGGTGACCCGAACGCCCCCCCTCCGGCTCCCTGAGCCGCGCCAGGAATCGGAACCCCTCACGGCCCCGGTTTGACCGGGGCACCCGAGCCCCCACCATGTCCAGACTCGCCCGCCTGCTCCCGCTTGCGTCCCTCCTGGTCCTCGCCGCCTGCCCCGGTGGCGGCAGCACCGAACCGGACGCGGGGGATGGTCTCCCGCCGGACCTGTGCAACAGCAAGGATGAGGCCCTCACCCTGCCGGATTGCCAGCTCACCCTGGGCCAGCAGGTGGAGCGCTACATCTCCTTCGCGGGGGACCAGGACTGGTACAGCGTGCAGATCCCCGCCACCGCGAACGCGCGCACGCTGGTGCGCGTCACCGCGGGCTACCTGGCGTCCAGCACCGCGGTGAACCTCTCGGTGAACCTGCAGCGCTCGGATGGCACCCAGGGCTCGCTGAAGACCCAGGTGGACGCGCATGGCCAGGGGGCTCCCAAGCCGGTGGAGATCATCCTTCCGTTCTCCGAGCCCAACGCACGCCTGCTGCTGCTGCTGGAGGACAAGCCCGCCATCGCCAACCACCCTCAGTTCGATGCGCGCTCGCCCTACTTCTTGAAGGTGGAGGTGCTGGACAACCCGGACCTCAACGAGCCCAACGACACGCAGGCCCAGGCCACGCCCCTCACGCTGTCTCAGGGCCCCATCCAGGCGGCCACCAGCAGCGGCTACCTGGCCACCACCGATGACGTGGACCGGTTCACCTTCAACCTGGCCGCCAACAAGGTGGCCTATGTGCACCTGTTCGCCGAGGAGCTGCGGCCGCCTCCGCCGTACCGGCTCTCGTACAAGCTGCTGCGCCCGGATGGCACCGCCGAGGCCGAGGGCCAGGTGGCCAACGCCACCATCGCCACGGACCTGGCCACCGCGCGCAAGGTGAAGAGCGCCGGCACCTGGACCGTGGTGGTGCAGGGCTATCGGCCCGCGGGAAACACCGACCCCATCGAGGGCAGCCTGCTGCTGAAGTACAACCTGGACGTGCGGGTGATGGATGAGCAGGACCCGCAGGACACCAACGGGGACAACGACATCATCGATCGGGCGCTGGTGCGGACGATCGGCGGCGCCCCGGGCAGCTCCACCGCGTTCTCGGGCCGCATCGGCTCGGTGCCGGACCCGGACTGGTACGGCGTGGACGTGCCGGCCTCGGCCCAGCCCACGGTGCTGTACTTCCACCTGACGCAGGGCTCCGGCGGTGGCCGCTTCCCGCCGCTGCCCGGCCTGGTGGACCGTGAGGTGCGTGTCTTCTCCCAGGTGACGGCGGGGGCCACGGTGGCGGACCGGCGGCAGAGCTGCAAGACGGACAAGACGGCCTGTCCCAAGGGCTACGGCGAGGTGCCCACGGCGCAGACGCTGGTGGAGGCCTACTGCAACAACTCCCAGCCGGAGCCGCTGTGCCTCTACGCCTCGCGCGAGGAGGAGCCGGTGAACTTCCCCAACCTGCACAACTTCGAGGGCGCCATCCCCGTGCCGCCGCACAGCGGCACGGCGCGCTACTACTTCCTCGTGCAGGACGAGAGCAACAACTGGGCGGACGACAAGGACTACAACCTGGAGGTGACGTGGCTGGCGGACACGGATGACGCCAATCGCTACGCCTCGGGCGTGGAGCAGCCCTCCACGGCGACGCTCGCGAGCGATCCCTCCGCGAGCACCTTCCCCGCGCCGCCCAACACGGCCACGCAGCTCACCGGCGAGCTCAACTACGGCTTCGGCCGCCTGCAGCCCGCCGATCGCCTCACCGGCAAGGGGCTGCGGGGCCCCACGGACTATGACGCTGTCCCCTCCGACGTGGACAGCTTCATCCTCAACCTGCCCACGGGGCTGCCGGATCCGCAGGATCGCACCTGGGAGGTGCAGTGGACGGTGGAGAACCTGGCGGACGGCGGCCTGCCGCATGGGCTGGCGTTGGACCTCACCTTCTGTGATGGGAAGGATGGCGGCAGCACCTGCACGCCGGTGAGCACGGGCAGCCAGGGCGCGCCGCTGACGCTGGCCTTCCGGCCGGATCCGCTGCGGGCGTGGTACTCGCCCTCCGGCTCGCTCAGCGGGCTGCAGCCGCTCTACTCGAAGAAGGTGGTCGCCGGTAACCCCAGCTCCACCGTCTTCACCGTGCTGCCCTACGCCTGCTCCTGCCTGGAGCCTCGCTTCATCAAGGGCGGCACCCTGCGCGTGGACGTCTCTGGCACCGAGCGGACGTCCTACGATCGCGTGGGCTACTCCGTGAGCACCGCCTACACGAACTACCCGCTGAATTACTCGGTGGATGGCGGGACCAAGACGTGCCCGGCGCCGCCGCTGGATGGGGGCGCGGGCTGCAAGTTCACGCTTCAGCCGTGACCGGAGCGAGGGCAGGCCGGGAGGGGCCCGCCCTCTCTTCCGGAGCTGGGCGGACTACGGGCTCGGGGGCGGCTTGACGCCCTTGCCGGACAGGGGGATGTCCTTGGACTGGGTGAGGTTCTGGTCGTTCGGGTCTTTGTTGTAATAGAGGGTGAACTTGCCCGTGTACACCTGCTCCTTGGTGGGCTGGAACTGAGCCTGGATGGTGGTGTGCTCGCGGCTCTGGAGCGTGAGCGCCTTGCCGTCGGTGAGCTCCGGGGGAAGCTGCAGGGTGAACTCGGCGGGGGTGGCGGAGTCGAGGACGACCTTGAGCATCAGGGGCTGGTCTCCGCGGTTTTCGATGTAGAGCGCGTTGAGCGGGGCCGTCCCGATATAGGTGCCGCTGCCGAACTCCTGGCCGAAGCCCAGCGACTCGCGATCCAAGAAGAGGAAGGGGCCCTTCTCCAGCTTCACGTCATCCCCCCCTCCACATCTGGCCAGGGCCAGGAGGATGATGGGGAACCACAGGTGGCGCAGACGCATCGTCGTTGACTCCCAGGGTGAGGGTTTGAAGATGGTTCGGTTTGTAACAGTGTACCGAAGAAGCGCCCAAGTGATCGCACGGGCCGCGCTGGTGCTGGGGCTTGGAGCGGGTTGCGGGGGAGGGCGCTCGGATTTCATCGGCGCCCGGGCGAAGGACACCTGCGACGCGCAGTGGCCGGTGTGCAGCAATGTGGCCGGCTGCATCCTGGGCCAGGAGAGCTACGTGGAGGGCCGGCTGCCGGGCCAGGGGCAGTTCATCGTCCAGCTGCCGGAGGCCTCCACGGTGCGGGTGCACTTCTACCTGGAGGAGGCGGTGGCGGCGGGGGAGGAGACGGTGGTGACGTTCTACGAGGAGGGGTGCCGCCAGCGCATCCGTCAGTCGGTGAACGGGAGGACGGCGCTGGACTCGGCGGAGAAGCTGGGTGAGTTCACCCGGGAGGCGGACCTCACCGGGGTGGGCGATCACCTGGTGGAGTTCGAGTCTGACATGCAGGCGCGTTATGTGCTGAAGGTGGAAGTCCAGCCACTGCGCAACCGCTAAACGGTGGGGAAAGAGGTAGGCTGACCCGCGCAGGTTTCTCTCAACCGAGCACCGACACACATGGCACAGGATCTCAACTCCCTGCTCAAGGCGCTCCAGGCGCTCAACACCGCGGCACAGCAGGGAAAGCTCACCCGCGAGCAGCTGGAGACAGAGGTGAAGCAGATGACCGTGGGCGTGAAGGAGGCCCTGGCCAACCTGGACAAGGAGCTCCCGCCGGAGGCCGCGGGGATGTCCGCGGTGATGGTGGACCTGTTCAGGACGCAGCTGGGGGTAATCCTCGAGGCCACGGGCCTCACCCTCGATGAGAGCGAGGAGATGCAGAAGCTCTCCGCGGAGCTGGAGATGATCAAGCGCGGCTACATCCGCAGCTGAGCGCCGGGGCTCCCGCTGGGGGAGCTCGCGCCGGGGCGGCTCCAGACGTACGACGGCCCGCCAACCGGGAGGCTGGCGGGCCGCTTCACTTCAGCGCCGAGTCAGAGACTCGAATCGCTCAGCTCGCGCTGGGGGGAACGATGCCGGTGTTGGTGCCGGTCGGGGGCGCGATGCCCGTGTTCGGGTTCTGGGTCTGGCCCTGGGTCTGGCTCTGCAGGGTCTTCATCAGGCCCTCGAGCTGCTCGATGATCTTCTTCAGGGTGTCCAGGATCTGCGAGATGGGATCCTTGGAGTCCGTCGCGTCCGCACCGTCCGCACCATCGGCGGACTGAGCGCCGTCAGCGCCACCCGCGGAGCCCGCGCCACCGGCGGACTGAGCGCCGTCGGCGCCGCCAGCGGCGTCAGCACCACCCGCGGAGCCCGCGCCACCGGCGGACTGAGCGCCGTCAGCGCCACCCGCGCCACCGCTGCCGCCCGTGGACTTGGAGGCGTCCGTGCCGCCCGCGCTCTTCGTGCCGTCCTGGGTCTCGTTCTTCTTGCCGAGCAGCTGCTCGAGCGTCTGGACGAACTGCTTCAGGCCGTCCACCAGCTTCTTGATGCTGTCCTCAGAGGTGGCCTTGCTGTCCTTGCCATCGGCCTTGTCGGCCTTGTCCGCGCCGCCCGCCTTGTCCGCGCCGTGGCCGTTGTGCGCGTGGTGACCCTTGTGCGCGCCGTGTGCGCCCTTCGCGCCGTCAAAGCCGCTCTGGCCCAGCAGCGCCTTGAAGAGGGGGTTGTTGCCCAGCTGCTGGAGCGCGCTCTGGAGATCCTTCAGCGCGTTCTGGGCATCACCGCCCACCGCAGGGGTAGAAGAGGTCTTGGTCTCAGTGCTGAC
>NZ_JBJMQP010000212.1:0-67242 GCF_045802625.1 Hyalangium sp.
CACCATGAGCTCGATTCCCGCCGTTACCGAAAATTCGGGAAGCGTGGGCAACCCAAGACTTACCGCTTCGTGAGTCATGCGATTCGCTTGCATAAGCAGCGGAGTCAAAAGCTCACGGTTTCTGCCACTTTCGTAGGTCTGGATCAGGCTCTTGAGCGACTCCAAATCCACGTCAAGCCGTCGGTGCGCCTCTTCTGCAAGCACCTGTCGAACAGTCCGTTCGACCGCCACAACGAATTGCTTGACAAGCTGCGCAAAGTCTGGATGCGATGAGTTGCCGAACAAAATGCCAACAGCAATCTCACCTGCGATCCCGCCGGCGACTCCTTCAGCGACATTCAGGGCGAGCCAAGACCACGTGTATGGCTCGACGACCACGGTTCGAAGACCTTTCTCGGTTTCGAATGTGAAGACGCGATCGGCGCTAAATGCAGAGGCCGCACTCTTATTCGCTTGGCTAGCAAGCTGTACTTCGCTGAATTTCACCGCGCTCACTCCTAGATAAAGACGTATTGGGCCAGTGTAAGCGACCTTTCAGCAACGGCGATGAATTTTGATTGGCAGCTCCGTGCCTGCACTTGTGTGGCGCAGGCCGGGCTTATCCTTGTACGCTGCTCGGTGGAAGCGATCTCCCGGAAACGCGGGCTAACCGATCTGCGTGACTGCGGCTCGTCTGGCGAGGTAACGCCTCGAACTGACAAGGACTTGAGGCGTCGCAATGGCGTGGGCGATCTCGCTCGCCGCGATCGAAATCCCGCGCTTTCCGCGGATCGTCTCCACAAAGACAGTCCTCCGCCTGGGGCGCGTCACAACACGCGGGCGGCGCGGGCCTCCTCCAGCGTGTACTCCTGCCCGACGGTGGTGAAGGGGCCTGTCTTCTGAATGAGCCACGCGCGGGAGCCCGGCGGCATGTAGAAGTCCTCCTCGAAGGGTGACAGCCCCAGGTGGCGCAGGTAGTCCTTAAGCATCTCAAAGGTAAACCGGTCCCTCACCCGGCGCGCTTGGTATCGCTCCACCTGCTCAAAGGGGAAGGGCTCACCTTCCTGGTCAAAGACCCAGCGGCCTCCATCATTGGAAGCGCCCAGGGCGCGCACATAGTTGTGGATCTTCCCCGGCTGCTCCGGGCCGAACACATCCAGCATCACCGCGCCATAGCGGACGCCTTGGTTCTTGCGCAGCGTGTGGGGCACGGCGACCACCCGCAGGCACCGGATGCTCAGCTTCCGGGCCATGACGCTCATGGGACTGGCGGCATCCGTCCCGGTCCACCCGCTCTCGACGTAGGCGGTCCAGGCGCTGCGCGTCGGGATGAAGAGGTACCGTCGCTGCCCCTCCCCACTGGTCAGGGGCAGCAGGCTGGAGAGGACTTGCTCCAGAGTGCCCGTAACGGGGAGCACCTCCACGGTGAGGCCACGAGATATCATCAGTCCTCTGTGCCACGTGGCAAAGGCTTGCGCCGCCTGCTCCGCCCCCAGCTCCAGAAAACCCATGGTCGAGGTGACAGGCGCCCAGCGGTCCTCCAGCAGCAGTCCCTTCATCTCTTGCGTCATTCTGGCTCGCCTCATTCCACAGGGATGATGATCAGGATGACGTCGGCTTCCGGATCGTTGGCGGTGAGGCGCGACTGATGGCCAGGGCCACGGCCCGAAGTAGGCGAGTCGTACTCCACATGGTAGCGGCGGTCATTGTAGTCGAATTGCAGGTCCGGTCGATTGATTCCCACGCGCGCCTTGTTCTCCAGGTTGAGCTGCTGCTGGTTCACCCGAATGTTCCTGGCGCCTAGCTCCTTCAGGTACTCAATGTCCCTCTGGAGTTGCGCATTCTGCTTGGCGCTGGGGCTGATGGGACGTGTCGTCGGGCGTAGGTCAGGCACGTCCGGCTTGACAGTGAGGTCCTGGCGCAGGCGTAGGCCTGCGGGCACCTGCGGCGGTGGGTTCTTGCCCGTGAGGGCTTGGACCAGTTCCGGAGAGGGCGCGAGGGTGCCCGGCGCTGGAGGGGGCGGTGCTGGCCTCGGAGCGGGTTCTGGAGCAGGTGCCGTGACTCTCGGCGCAGCAGTCGGAGCAGGTTCTGGAGCAGGCGCCGTCGCTCTCGGCGGAGTAGGCGGAGCCTCCACCCTGCCAGGGCGCACCGGCTCCACCGACTCCGGGACACCCCACCCGGGCACCGGCCGCGTGGCGGTCATCAACTTCCCAGTGGCCACTCCCACCGCCAGCGCCGTGAAGAACTCCTGGGCCGCGCCGAGCTGGGACACCTCCCGTTCGGTGAACATCTCCTGGCCACTGCCCATCTGCCACCCGCGCTCCAGCGCGAAGTGCAGCGGGTTGACATCCCTGACCAACCCATACAGCCCCAGCGAGAGCTGAAGGGTGGCTGGGTGCGTCCACACGTAGTGGTTGACGATGCGCCGTCGGTTCTCCCAGTGCGCATACCCCTCGGCGGCGGCGGCGCCTGTGCCCAGCCGCCGCTCCATGTCCTCAGTCTGCTCCGGGGTGAGGCGCTCCGGCGTCACCAGCGGCCACATGCGGAGGGGCTCGGGCACCGTCTCCGCGCTCATGTCCACGGCGTATTTGAGTTCCCACTCGGACAGCGGGTGGCTCCAGTGCTGTATGTCCTCCCCGGGGCCCGCCTCCCACCAGAGCGCGACGTCCCTGGGGAATCGCAAGAGCAGAATCTGCTGAATCACATCCCGCTCGCCGGAGGGCAGGTGTACCCCCTCAAAAGGAGCGGGCGAGAGCCTGGCCGTCCTCACCTCTGCTGCGGACGAGGAGCCCGGGCCCTGCGGCTGGAAGGCGCCTGCTGGACTCAGGGCGGACTGCTGCGCCCATGGGCGCTGAGGCGGGGCGAGGGCAGGCGCACGGGATGGGGGGCCGAAGCCGAAGAGGATACCCACCCCGAGGGAGACCACCCCTTCGCCTTGCGCGAGCCTGGAGGGCGGGAACGCATACACGCCAGCAAAGCCCACCTCCAGCCCAATGCTCCCCCGGATGGCGTGCACCCCGAGTTCGCCGCCCGCGCGCAGCCGGGGAGGCCCCCACCAAGGGCGGGGGGTGACGGCCACTCCACCGAGAACCTTGAAGTACAGCGGCCCCTCGCCCGTGAAGCGCGCTACCGCGTCCGTGGACAGCTCCCACGCTCCGGCGGAGGGGGACGGGGGCAGCAACGTCAACCGCGCCCCGAGCCCCTGGCCTGATTCACCCAGGCCCCACAGGCTCACGCTGTACGAGGTGCGCGGCGCCCAGGGGCTGCCCAGCGCGGTGCCCTGAGAGACTCCCGCCCCCATAACGGCCCGCATCTGGCTTGCCTCATCAGAGGCGTGCGCCCCGGGCGCGACGAGGACCGCCAGAAGCAAGAGGCTGACAGCCGCATGGAACCGAGAGGACTGGCTCGCTCCCAGGCTCCTCATAGGGCAAGCCCTTCGAGGGCCGCTCCTCCGGCGCTGGCGACGAGCAACCCGGGGAAGAGTGCTTCGGTCTTCCACAGAAGACGCCACAGGTTCATGTGCCACCCCTTTTGGCGAGGAGGGGATCAGGTTAGAGAGCTGCTACGGGGAAGGGGAGGAGCCGCCGGGTGGCGCCCGTGCTTCACCTCCGGTCCCCCTGCGGGGGCGGCCTCGCGCCCGACGCTGACGCCTGGACGATCGCCACGTCCCTGCTCCCCCCAGGTAGCGCCGCGCCGCTGCCACTGTCCTGCCTGCTGGGTCGCTCGCCTGGACGCTCACCACGAGCCCCAGCACGCACCGCGAGCCGACCGTCCGACGTGACCGGCCTGGAGGTGCTCCACGAGCCCAGCGCGCACCACGAGGCCCGCGTCGACGTGGCCCACGTCCCGGCCCGCAGCTTCTGGTGGGCCGCTAGACCTCCTCGAATCTCGTGCCCGTGGCGCCCATCTGCTCCAAAGCGGCCTTGATCTCGTCGGAGATGATCAGGGCGACCTCCCACCCGTCAGGACGGAACACCTTGGCGTCGCCCACCTTGGTCTTGTCTATGCGCAAGCGATCAACGCCCATGTATTGCCCGACCTTCCCTGATTCCCGCCTCGGTGAAGTCGAGCGGCCTGCCCGCAATCTCGACGGGGATCCTCAACCTTCCTTCCACGTGCACGGGTGATCCTCGCTTGAAGTCCCAGTCGTGCACCCTCTGGCCCGAGCCGTCGATAGGCGTATCTAGATGCCAGCGGTGGGGGATATAGACATCATCAGCAAGATCAAAAAAGCGCTGAGCCATGGGATGTTCTAATTAGGAACCCACGGGCTCTGCGGGCAGGTGGCTCCCCTGCTTCTCCCGACATGACCGCGCGCAGCACGGCCCAGGCCCGCGGCCCGAACCGTGCACACTGCTCGGCTGTCCCCAGGCAATGTCCACCCGGTTCTCCTCGAGCGCTGGTGAGAGGGCCTCGTAGGTTAGGGGCTGTACACCTCCGCGGAAGCCTGGTTGGTGTTGCTGATGCCTCCCACGACGAGCACCCTGCCGTCAGGTAGCGGCGTGGCTGTGTGGAAGTAGCGGTCGACGTTCATGCTGTACGTCTCGTGCCACGTGCCCGTGGTCGGCTCGTACACCTCCGAGGACGTGAGGATGCCGGTGAATTCGTGAAAGCCTCCCGTCACCAACACCTGACCTGAGCGCAAGCGCGTGGCGGTATGGTAGCGGCGCGGGTGTGACAGGCTGCCTGCCGCACTCCACGTGCCCAGGGCCGGATCAAATGCCTCCGCTGAGGCACTGCTGGCCTGGTCTGCACCTCCTCCTCCCACGACGAGCACCTTGCCGTCCGGCAGCAGGGTGGCCGAGTGGTAGGCCCGCGCGATGCTCATCCCCTCCACCGGGCTCCAGGCATCGGTCACCGGATCATAGAGTTCGGCCGTGCGCTGAAGCGCGCCGCCCGCGTCCGTGCCGCCCGTCACCAGCACCCGGCCATCCTGCAGCAGGGCCGCAGTGTGATTTCTGCGGGCCGCTCCCATGGCAGCGGTGAGGGTCCAGTTCCCCGTGGCGGGATCATAGACTTCGGCCGTTGCCAGCACGGTGCCGCCATACTCGGCGGTGGCTCCGCCCGTCACCAGCACGCGCCCGTCTTGCAGCAAGGTCGCGGTGTGGAAGAAGCGCGGTGTCAGGAGGCTGCCGGTCGCCGCCCAGGTGCCCGTGGCCGTGTCATACAACTCCGCGGAGATACCGCTGTCCCGCGGACCCTGTCAGTCGTGGGCCGCCAGGCTGAAGATCTGTTCCTCGGCCCCTCTGTACCCCTCCCCCTCCCTTTCAACAGGGCCCCCATCCCTTCGTTCCGGGCGTGGCGATTTCATGACTGACGCAGCCGCGCGGTCCTCGCTTTCGTCAATTTGGACGCGCGTTCGTCATTCTTGACGCGCTTCCTCCAGGCCTGGACTAGACCTCCTCGAACTTCGTGCCTGTGGCGTCCATGCTCTCTAAGGCGTCATGGATCTCCTCGGAGACAATCAGCGGGCCCGTCCACCCCTCAAGACGGAAGACCTTGGCGTTTCCCACCTTGGACTTGTCGATGCGTAGATCCCGCACGGAGAAATACTGACCGACCTTGTCGGGCACCCCGTCCTCGTGCGTCCAGAGTTCGATCCGGGACTCCTGTTCGTCGATGCAGCGGATGAGACGTGTGGCAACGAGAATGAGGTACTGATCCGGTTGGCCCTCTACGTCCACGGGGAGCAGTTGCACATCGTCCGGGGCCAGCTCCGCGAACATGGACGCGACCCGGACATGGACCACCGGGATGCGGATGCCCGCTTCCGTGAAGTCGAGCGGCTTGCCCGCGATCTCGACGGGGACCCTCAAGCGTTCCTGGATGTGGACGGGTGCCCCGATCCTGAACTGCCCGTCATACACTTTGAGGCCCTGACTATCCCTGGGCATCGCCAAGTGCCAGCGGTGCGGGAAGTTCACAGCGTCCACGAGCTTGAAGAAACGCTTGGGCATGAGCTCCATCTAGCGCGGTTGCTGTCGGGTGACGAGTTGGTTCAGCTCTGTTCCGGGGGTGGCGATCTGCTTGGTCAGTCTCTGGAGTGCGCCGGCCAACGCCTTCCTGCACGCGACAACGCTGCGACAGGTTGCCGTTGCGGTCTCCACTGCCTCGAAGACGATCTCGTGATACCGCTCGGGGTCACCCTCAGGGTGGCTCCGTCCACCCAATCCAAGACAAGGAACGGATGGGGCGGGCCTGCTGGCGGCTGCCAAGCCCCTCGGTCCCACACCAGCCGGCACACGTCAGGGAGAGTTCCTCACCTCCCGGGGCTCTCAGCGGGGAACAGGTTGGTGGGAGCAAAGCGCGCGTGAGAGAACGCGGTGTCCGCAGCCTGTAGGCGCCAGCGCTCCAGCGCCTTCAGCTGCATCTCCGTGCGAGCCACGAGCGCCTCGAAGTCGAAGCGGGCGAGGTGCGGCTCCGTCCGCGCCAGCCGCCGCAGCGCGCGCCACATGGAGCGCCGCCCCTGGGTCCCCAGGCACAGCCCCTCCAGCTCCACGAACCGGCTCAGCGGCGAGTAGTGCATGAGCCGGCCGTTGAGCTTCAGCCGTCCCAACTTCTCCAGCACCCAGGCGGCGCTCTGCTTGAGCGTGTCGCGCGGCACCCTCAGCGAGCGCAGCACCTGCAGAAGCATGGCCCGATCCTGCTCCAGCTCGGGGATGAGCGAGGCGAGGTAGTCCCCCAGGGGGTTGCCTCGGTTCTCCCGCTCGGCCCGCCGGGCCACATCCAGCCCCACCTGCGAGCCAGCGAGGTGATCATTCAGGTAGATGCCCAGCAGCTTGACGTCCATGGCATGCCTCCCTCGCGAGCGCTACCTCGCCAGAGTCAGCACGCCGGGCATTCCATGCAGCGCGGCGCGCTTGCGAGCCAGGGAACCAGGCAAGGAGGCACGGCGGCCCACGGTTCAGGTCCCACCGTTCAGACGCGCCGGTCCCCCATGTGGACCATGCGCCCGGACAGCAGCCGGGAGGTGCGCTGCATCCGCTCGGAGCCCAGGTGCTCCAGCTGCTGGCGCAGCGTCGGGTGCTGAACGAAGAGCTGCTCCAGCGAGCCCCGTGAGCAACGCATGTCCTGAAGGGAAGCCAGGAGCAGGCGCGCAGCCTGGCCTCAGCCCTCCCGAGGCTCGTCCGGGTAGGTGAACGTCACGGGCAGCTTCAGGTCCGGATGGAGGCTGCGGGCCACGGGGCACCCCTTCGCCACCTCCTCCAACCGGGCCCGGTGCGCGCCGGTCAGGCCCGAGGGCATCAGGATCTGCAGCACCAGCTCACCAATGCGGCGCGGAGGCGGAGTCATCCGCTTCTCCACCGAGGCTGTGGCTCCACCGAAGGGAATGCCCTCGCGCGAGGCGGCCAGCGCCATGGTGGTGAGCGCGCAGGAGGCGAGCGCCGCGCCCACCATATCCGTCGGCGAGAACGAGGCTCCCGTGCCACCGTTGTCCTTCGGCGCCTCGGTCGTGATGACCGAGCCCGAGGGCTGGTGCGCGATCTGCGTCTTGAAAGCTGGGGCGGTGGCGGCGGTCATCACCACGCCGGTGGGCTGCTGCGAAGGCTGGCTCATGGAGGTGCTCCTGTGTTCGGGGGTTTAACGGACGTAGGCCTCGTGCTCCTTGGCATCTTCTTCCTGGGAGGGCTCTGCCTCCTGGATGCTCCAGTCCAGCGTCTTCATCAACGCCTTGCTGCGCTTCTTCACGTCCGCGTCCAGGAAGCCAATGGCCTCCTGCATCTTGTCCATCAGCCGCATGGGCTTGCGCTTGTTCTTCGGCTCGGACAGCAGCGCGTGGGTGAGCCACGGGAACACGGCCGTCACGTCGCAGTGCACGTACATGGAGCCTGTCTCCACCGCCTCGACGGACACCTTGCCCCAGGTGTGGCCCTCGCCGGCCGGGCAGCTCGACAGCGCGCCGTTGTCCACCGGGTCCACGCAGAACTGCACGTCGATGTCGAAGCCCGTGGTGGGCACGTTGAGGATCTGATCCAGCAGCGGCTCGCCCTGGAGCGTGTAGTTCTTGGGCACGCCGCCGCCGAGGATCCAGATCGCCAGCTTGTTCGAGCCGTGGTGGCGGCAGTAGTGCTGCATCGCCGCCATCGAGTACACGTCGTCGTTGATGTCGAGCTCGAACTTGAACTCGGGGCCGAGCAGCCGCTTGAGCTTGACGACGTTGAGGAAGATGGAGCCGTCCTGCACCGCGCCCACCCAGATGGGCACCGCGTGCTTGTAGCAGGTGGACAGCAGCGAGGGCTGCTTCACGCCCAGCTGCTTCTCAATCCCGTGCACCGCCTTGCCCAGCAGGTAGTGGAACTCGGGCGTGGTCATCTTCCGCTGGAACTCGGGGCCGCGGATGATGGCCGAGAAGAGCCGGTCCGTGTCCAGCAGGGCCTCCTCCCAGAAGCCCAAGTCGTAGATGCGGATGATGCGCGCCAGCCGGTACTGGAGATCTCCCGCGTTGGGGTTCACCTCGCGGATGGCGTGGCCGATGATGCGGTGGGCGTCGTGGTAGAGGTTGGCGCCGGTGGTGGTGAGCGCGGAGATGACGCCCTTCTCGATCAGCGGGATGAGGCAGCTCTGGTGCAGGCCCGCCGGCGTCATGGCGCCCGAGAGCGTGAGGAAGATGGAGGCATCCTGCTCGAGGGACTTCGTCATCAGCTCGAAGGCGGTGCGCTCCTGGCGGCCCACGTAGGCGCTGAAGGCATGGGCGAGCAGCTCGGCCGGCTTCTCCTTGCCGGTGATGGGGCGGGGATCCGCCTTGCGGGCGCCGGCATACGCCGAGCGCAGGGACTTCTTGGGGTTCGAGGTCTTGGCCATGGCGCGCGGCTATAGCACCGGCGGCGCGTCGTGGGGAGCACGCTCAGCGGCGTCCGCCGCCCCGGGCCTTGGGAGCCGGCTCCGGCTCGGGCGCGCCCAGGACGCGCTCGCGGACCTGCTCGGGGGAGAGGTGCTGAGTGTCGGCGACGACACAGGAGACATAGGCCAGCTCCGCCAGCGCCCGCCGGGCCCGCTCGCGCCCGGCGGCGTCCTCGGAGCCCAGCAGCTCGGAGGCCGCCGCCACATAGCTGCTGGCGAGCGACTCGAAGAGGTAGACGCGGTTCTCGATGGTGTCGTCCGTCTTGGCCATAGGTGTCGAGCAATCTACGCGCAGGCGCCCGGCAGCGGCGAGGGGCCCGGAGTCCTCCGTTCAGTCATGGCCAGTCCGCACAGAGGCATGGGTCCCGGGCCGGGCATCGGCTATGAGAGGGAGCGGAGCCCTCCACCCGAGCCCCGGAGCCTGCCGTGATCGATCTCCACTCGCACACCACCGCCAGCGATGGCCAACACCCGCCGGAGGAGCTGCTGGCCCTGGCGTCCGCGGCGGGAGTGACGGTGCTGGCGGTGACGGACCATGACACGGTGGCGGGGCTGGGAGCGGCGACGGAGGCGGCGCGAGCCCGGGGCATGGAGCTGGTGCCGGGCATCGAGCTGTCGGCCTTCGTGCTGGGGCGGGAGTGCCACATCCTGGGCCACTTCCTGCGGCCGGACGATCCGGACATCAGCCAGTTCGCGGACAAGCTGCGCACCGAGCGCGAGCAGCGGATGGAGCAGATGGTGGAGAAGATGCGCAAGCTCGGCTTCCCGGTGCGCATGGAGGACGTGTACGCAATCGCGGAGAAGGGCCACCTGGGCCGGCCGCACCTGGCGCGGGCGCTGGTGGAGAAGGGCTGGTGCGTGGACACGAAGGAGGCGTTCGATCGATTCCTCGGGGACGGGCGCCCGGCGTGGGTGGACCGCTACCGGCTGGACGGAGCGGATGCCATCCAACTCATCCGCAACGCGGGAGGCACGGCCACCCTCGCCCACCCAGGCACCTCGAAGATGAACCGGATGGAGATCCAGACGTTGGCGAAGGCAGGGCTCAACGGGCTGGAGGTACACCACTCGGATCACAACCCAAGCGTGCGGGAGAAGTACCTGGCGCTGGCGAAGGAGTTCGATCTGGTGCCCACCTCCGGCAGCGACTTCCACGGAGAGAAGGTGGCACCCGGGCGGCACCTGGGCACGGCCTCCATGGCCCCGGAGCTGTTCGCGAAGCTGCGGGCGCGGGCTACAGCTCGAACTCTCTAGTTGCCCAGTGAACCAATAGCAAGGTCAGGAGTGTTCTTGAAAAACTACGACCTGATTATCCTCTTCAACTGGAATATGTTTTGGATCACCCCTATGGCTTAAATCTGCGAAATGAGGTCGCGCATGGGATCATTCCTCCAGGCGCAAGCGCCCAAAATGGAGCGTGGATTGCTCTTTTAGTATTGCTGAGCCTGGCGGCATTGCGGTTACCCCAGGCCAAGGGCGTACCGTCCCAGTCCGCAGAAGAACCGGCAAGCAACCCAGTTTCTAAATGAGCTTGATATTGGCCAGAAACCACGAGGATCAGCCCTCTGCCTGGGCGTAGCGGGAGGGCGTGGGAAGTGCTCGCGGGAGACTTCTTCGAGCAGGCTGCTCATGGGCCTGGGCATCGTCACTCGTCCGAGTAGGGCAGATCAGGCCCCACCGTATTCCACGGAGCGCCCCCCGCGTAACAGATCGGGTACTGCTCATTGAAGATGCTGTGAATCGAGGATGGCGCGGGCAGGATGTTGTTTGGGTCCAGCGGATCCCCTCCATGTTGGAGATCCCGGATGTGATGCCCCGGCCAGTTCTTGTCGCCCTCCGTAGGCCAGTTCCCGAACCTCTCGGACCATTTCTTTCGAAACGCCTCCCTCTGTAGGGACGATCTGCCCCTTCCAGTCCAGCTTCATGTCGGCCAGCCACATGCAGCCCTGGAGCACGTGCCCCGCCTCCGCGCACTCCGCCTGGCAGGAGTCCATCCACCGCTGGCTGCACCTCCACGGGCCGTAGAAGAAGGCCGCCTTCCACTGCCCGCCCGGCACGGCCACCCAAGGCCCTTCCCACTTCGCGGCAGCAGGCGGTGCCGCCGAGGGCGGTGTCGCATACGGCCCACCCGTTGCCCCGCATCCCGCCAGGACCACCAGGGACAGCGCCTTCCACCGTGGATTCATGGAGCCCTCCAGCACTCAGGAGCATACCCGCGCCCCTGCTCCTGAGCTTCGGAGGTCGCCTTTCGTACAGACGCCTGCCCTTTTGCCCACCAGCCAACAGCCGCGTGAGGGCACAGCAAGATTCGTGCATGTGGAAGCGCTCTCGGGGATTCCGCTTCCGCCCTACGGTTCGCACTGTTCCTGCGGCAAGAACTGTGAACGCTCCTGGACATACGGGTGAGCGGCCCGCTCCCAAGGCCACCATCCTCAACGTCAACGACCATCCCGCCACCCTCTACATGGTCTCCCACATGCTGCGCATGGCTGGGTACCAGGTGCTGGAGGCCTCCACCGGGCGGCAGGCCCTCACCATCGCGGCCGGGCGGCCGGATCTCATCCTGCTCGACGTCCACCTGCCCGACATCGACGGCTACGAGGTGTGCCGGCGCCTGCGCGCCAACGAAGAGACGCAGGATCTCCTCATCGCCCACCTCTCCGCCGTCTCCGTCCAGCGAGAGGATCGCATCCGCGGGCTCGCCCACGGCGCGGACGCCTACTGGACCACTCCCATGGAGGAGGAAGAGCTGCTGGCCAACATCGAAGCCCTCCTGCGGCTCCAGGGGCGCGCCCAGAACGCCGTCCGCGCCCGGGATGAGTTCCTCTCCGTCGCCGCCCACGAGCTGAAGACACCCCTCACCGCGCTCCGGCTCAACCTCGAGCGCGCCCTCTACCTCACCACCCGCGCCCCCTCGGACTCGGTCCCCAAGCCCGCCGTCGAGAAGAGCCTCTCGCCCGCAATGCGCCAGATCGAACGGCTGCAGCTGCTCCTGGATGCGTTGCTGGACGTCTCCCGCGTCACCAGCCACCGGCTCCGGCTGGACGTGAGCGCCATGGATCTCGTGGAGTTCGTCGGAGAGATGGCGCTGCGGCTCGAGGCCCAGGCCCGCTCCGTGGGCGTGACGCTGGAGTTCGAGCTGCCTCACGAGCCCATCATCCTCTTCGGAGATCGCCTGCGGCTGGAGCAGGTGCTCACCAACCTGGTCACCAACGCCATCAAGTATGGGGCCGGCCGCCCGGTGCGGATCCGCGTGGAGGAGCGCCCCGAGTGGGCCGCGATCCTGGTGCGCGATCAAGGCATCGGCATCGCCCCGGAGGATCAGGCCCGCATCTTCGGCCGCTTCGAGCGCGCCACCAACAGCCACCAGTCCCAGAGCCTGGGGCTGGGCCTCTACATCACCCGCGAGATCGTCACGGCGCACGGGGGAACCATCTCGGTCACGAGCACCCTCGGCCAGGGCTCCACCTTCCAGGTGCTCCTGCCCCTGCGCCGGACGGAGCGGTATTGAGCACAAGGAGAGCGTGTGTCGTCGAACGATTCAGCGGCAGGTCACGGCCAGAAGGACCGCAAGAGCAGCCAGGAGCGGTTGGTCACCGGAGTGCCGCGGCTCGACTTCATCACCAAGGGCGGCCTGCTGAAGGGGTCCTCCTATACGATCCTGGGCCCGCCCGGCTCGGGCAAGACGGTGCTGGCCAACCAGATGGCCTTCCACCACATCTCCCAGGGCGGCCGCGCCCTCTACGTGACGCTCCTGTCCGAGTCTCACGCGCGCATGATCGACAACCTCGAGGAGATGGCCTTCTTCGATCGGAGCGTCATCCCCGACAAGATCCACTACGTCAGCGGCTACTCCGAGCTGGAGAAGGAGGGGCTCAAGGGCCTGCTGGACATGGTGCGGCGCGCCGCGCAGCGCCACCAGGCCACCCTGCTCATCATCGACGGCATGGACACGGCCAAGGAGTTCGCCCGCTCGGATCTGAGCTTCAAGCGCTTCCTGCAGGATCTCCAGGCGTTCACGAGCATCCTGGGCTGCACCACCCTGCTGCTGTCTCCCCACCATGAGGGAGAGCTCCACCCGGAGAACACCGCGGTGGATGGTGTCTTCGAGCTGTCGCTGTGGCTGTCCGGGCCGCGCGCCGTGCGCGAGCTGGTGGCGCTGAAGTTCCGGGGCAGCGACTCGCTGCTGGGCCGCCACGAGGTGGAGATCTCCGAGAAGGGCATTGTCATCCACCCGCGGACCGAGGTGCAGTTCGCCAACCCGCCGGAGCACGGCCGCGAGGATCGCATCCGCATGCCCTTTGGCATTCCCCGCCTGGATGATTCGCTCCGGGGCGGGCTGCTGTCCGGCTCCACGACCATGCTCCTGGGCGCTCCCGGCACGGGGAAGACACTGCTGGGGCTCCACTTCCTGCTCGAGGGGGCCCGCGCGGGCCAGCCCGGCGTCTACTTCGGCTTCTACGAGACGCCTCCCCGACTCATGGAGAAGGCCGCGGGCGTGGGGATGAAGGACTTCAAGAAGTACGTGGACAAGGGCCTGATCGAGATCCAGTGGCAGCCCCCGCTGGAGCACAACATGGACTCGCTGGCCGAGCGGCTCCTGGAGCGCCTCCACGAGCGCAACGTGAAGCGGCTGCGGCTCTTCATCGACGGTGTGTCGGGCTTCCGCACGGCGGCGGTCTACCCGGACCGCATGGGGCGCTTCTTCTCGGCGCTCTCGCACCAGCTGCGCATGCTGGACGCCACCACGCTCTACTCCGAGGAGACGCCGCTGCTCAGCTCCGGGGTGGAGGCCCCGCTGCCGGATGCCGCGGCGTACGTGGAGAACATCATCCTGCTGCGCTACGTGGAGCTGCGCTCGCAGCTCTACCGGCTCATCTCCATCATGAAGATGCGCGAGAGCCAGTACGACAGCGGCATCCGCGAGTTCTCCATCACCGAGCAGGGCATCAACGTCGCGGATACGTTCGAGAGCGCGGAGTCCATCCTCACCGGCCACGCCCGCATCCGCGAGGACAAGAGGGCCGAGGATCTCTCCCCGCCCATGGGCGGTGCGGGGCTGAAGAAGAAGGCGAAGAACGCCAAGCGGGGCGGCTTCCTGCGGCGGAGGAAGTCATGAAGACGGTCCTCATCGTCGATGACGAGCTCGACATCGTGGAGGCGCTGAAGGCCATCCTCGAGGAGGAGCGCTACAAGGTCATCACCTGCGGCAACGGCCGCGACGCGCTCAAGTGCCTGGAGGAGAGCCGCCCGGATCTGGCCATCGTGGACATCATGATGCCGGTGATGAACGGCTACGAGACGATCAAGGCCATCCGCCAGCGGTCCGACTCCCAGGAGCTCCCCATCCTGCTCATGAGCGCCATCGTGCCCACGGTGAAGGCCAAGGAGTACACGTGGGCGGGCTTCCTCAAGAAGCCCTTCTCCCTGCGCGAGCTGCTCAAGCACGTGCACGAGCTGGCGCCCAAGGATCCGGATCAGGAGCTGAGCTCGTAGCGGCGCCCGCTCCGCCGCGAGCGGCGTGGCTCAGTCGCGAGCGACCTTGAACCGGCTGGTGACGGCGGTGAGCCCCTCGGCCACCGCCTGGAGATCCTGGGCGATGCGGGTGGTGCGGCCCGTGGCGTCCACGCCCTGCTTCACCAGCTCGGCCACGTTGCGCGCGCCCTGCACGGCCTGCTCGCTGGACTGGCGCTGCTGCCGCGTGGCGATGGTGATCTGCCGCGCCGCCTCGCTGGTGCCGCGCGCCAGCTCCACAATGCGCTCGAACACGGACGAGGCCTGCTCGGCCACCTCCACGCCGCGATCCGAGGTGGCCATGCCCACGCGCGCCTTGGTGGCCGCCTCCTCGCCCGAGTCCTGCACCTTCTCCACAATCCGGGCGATGTCCCGCGCCGAGCCCGACACGTTCTCGGCCAGCTTGCGCATCTCCGCGGCCACCAGCGAGAAGCCCCGGCCCACCTCGCCCGCCTTGGTGCCCTCCAGCGCCGCGTTGAGCGCCAGCAGGTCCGAGCGCTCCGCCACCTGGTTGATCACCTGGGCGATCTTCGACACCTGCTGCAGGTCCTGGTTCAACCCGACGATGGCGTCCGCCACGCCCTTGGACTCGATCCGGATGTCGTTGATGCCGGCCACCACCTGCGCCACCACGGCCATGGCCTCGGCCACCGCCTCGTGCGTGCGGCGGGCGGAGGACTCCACCACCTCGGTGGAGCTGGAGATCTGCTCGGCGGTGCGGCTCAGCTCCTCGAACGTGGCGGCGATCTGCTGCGCGTACGCGGCCTGCTGGCTGATGACGTGCTCCTGATCCGCCGAGGCGCCCGTCAGCCCGCGCGAGGCGCTGGAGAGCTGCTCGGTGCGCGACACCAGCTCCGCCACCGTGCCGCGCAGCGTGCCCAGCATCTCGCTGAAGGACTGCGCCATCAGCTTCACCTCGCCCGCCGCCTGCGTCACATCCAGCTGGCTGCGGGACACGTCCCCCTTGCTCACCTCCTGCGCCGCCTTCGTCATCCGCGCCACGGGCTCGATGATGGCCCGGCCGATGAAGAAGGCCAGCAGCAGGCCCACCAGGGTCGAGCCCACGAAGACGAGCGCCCCCGGCAGCCGGAAGGGCTTCAACTCCTCGCCCACCACGGGGGTCGCCATGCCCAGCAGGTAGCTGCGCCCCCCCTCCAGCGGGCAGCGCACCACCAGGGTCTCATCCCGGGACACGTCCTTACAGCCCTCCGAGAGGCGGACCGCGCTGAGCTCCTTGGGCAGCTTCCCGCGCGAGAGCAGCGCGTTGCCGTCAGGCTCGAGCACCGCCTGCACGGACACGTTGCCGCCCTTCTCCACCTGCTCGAAGAGGTGATTGAGCTGATCGGAGCGCTCCGCCTCGGGCCCGGCCAGGATGGAGGCCGTCTGATCCTGCGCCAGCAGCGCCACCGCCCGGGCCCGCTCCCTCAGCCGCGCCTGCCCCAGCTCCATCTGGAGCTTCGGGAAGGCCAGGCTGCTGAGGACGGAGATGACAATGGCGGGCACCAGCACCGCCAGCGCCACCTGCCACCGAAGACTGAGCCGACCCCACATGCTTCTTCTCCCGGACTTCGAAGCGAGACAGCCGGGACGCTAGGCCCCAGCGCCCAAGAGCGTCAAACGCGCAGTGCACGCCCGGCCGCCCCCTCTGCCGCCGGCTGGCTTTTCGCTGTCATCTCAAAGGGTTACACCCCGTGGAGGCCGGACTTTCTCTTTGACAGGGCGCGCCCGGTGTTCCTATGGTCCGCCGCCGATGAGCACTCCCCTCGCTCCCTATCTTCCGCTGGCCGTGGTGCTGCTGCTGTCCGGCATCCTCGCCATGGTGATTCCCCTGCTCGCCGGCATGCTGGGCCCCCGGCGGCCGAGCGCCATCAAGTCCACCACCTTCGAGGCGGGCTCCGAGTCCAGCGGCATGGCGCGCCAGCGCTTCGCGGTGAAGTTCTACGTGGTGGCGCTGCTGTTCATCGTGTTCGACGTGGAGGCCGTGTTCTTGTACCCCTGGGCGGTGAACTTCCAGGCGCTCGGCTGGTTCGGCTACACCGAGATGGTGGTTTTCGCTGCAACCCTGGTGGTCGGCCTTATCTACGTATGGAAGAAGGGCGCTCTCGAGTGGGAGCACTGAGGAAACATGGCATCTGAGATCGACAACGCTCCCGTCATCGCCACCCGCCGCGACGAGGCCATGGGCTTCCTGCAGCGCGTGGTGTCCAAGGGCCTGGGCTGGGCTCGCAAGTACTCGCTGTTCACCTACCCGTTCGCCACCGCGTGCTGCGGCATGGAGTTCATGTCCGTGGCGGCCAGCCGCTATGACATCGCCCGCTTCGGCGCCGAGTTCCCCCGGTTCTCGCCGCGCCAGGCGGACCTGCTCATGGTGGTGGGCACCATCAACCTGAAGCAGGCCCCCATCCTCAAGCGCGTCTACGAGCAGATGACGGAGCCCAAGTGGGTGGTGGCCTTCGGCGTGTGCGCCTCGTCGGGCGGCTTCTACGACAACTACGCGGTGCTGCAGGGCATTGATCGCATCATCCCCGTGGACGTCTACATCCCCGGCTGCCCGCCGCGCCCCGAGCAGGTGCTCGACGGCCTCATGCTGCTGCAGGAGAAGATCGGCCGGCAGGTGCACCGCATCGCCGACAAGGGCGAGCCCAACGCCACGGCGGCCCAGTTCAAGCTGCCCGTCCACACGGGCAAGTAGCCACCCCAGCGGTGTGCAGTTGCCAGGGCCCCGCGTGCCTCTCTTCCGAGGAGGCGCCGGGGCCCTCGCCTTTGCGGGCCTTCGTTCGTCCGCACGCCTGGGAGACATCCGTCCCAAGGGCTTGGAGTGTCGTCCTTTGTGCAACAATACAAAGGCCTCGCTCCCATGAAGCCCGCCCCGCCCCCACGTTTGTCGCTCGCCCGCGCCACGCTCTTCAAGATGGGCGCGCGCATCGCGGTGATCATCGCCCTGACCACCCTCTTCAGCTATCTCCACATGCTGCGCACCTTGCGCGCGCAGGCCGTCGAGCAGCTGGGGCAGCACGTCTCGGAGCGCAGCCAGCGGGAGCAGGCCATCTTCCTGTTGGCGGAGGACAACCACGCCGTCCTCAAGAAGGCCCTGGAGGAGCGCATCCAAGCCCTGCGCCTGGAGGACCCGAACGCCCGCTTCGACCGCCTGTTCGTGACGATGCCTGGCGGCGCGCTCTGCAACCGCCCCGAAGGTTTCGACGGGACCCGGCAGGTGGGCCTCTTCGTTCCACGAGGCGTGGCCCTCGATGACGAGGTTCGCCGCCGGATCCTGGCCGCGTATGACGTGCTCAGCCAATACGGGCCTGCCTTCCACACGCGCTTCACGGACACCTTCATCACGCTGCCCGAGGGGCCGCTGGTCATCTACTGGCCCGACAACCCCGCCTATTGCGAGAACGCGCCGCCGACGGAGCGGGTCACGGAGATGGAGTACTTCACCATCAGCCTGCCGGAGAAGGATCCGACTCGGCAGACAGTGTGGTCCGGCGTCTACGCGGGGCCGATCAGTAAGAACTGGATGGCCACGGCCTCCACGCCGCTGGACATGAACGGGCGTCATGTCGCGACGATCAGCCATGACGTCTTCCTCAAGGAGATGGTGACTCGCACCCTCGATGATCACTTGCCTGGCGCGTACAACATGCTCGTCCGCGACGATGGCCACGTGATCGTCCACCCGGAGCTGAAGATGGACGGGGCCGCCGGGCCCTACAACATCCTCACCGGTGCCGAGCAGACGGACGTGTGGGCCACCCAGGCCAACTTCCAGCGGCAACAGGACCACTTGAAGGCGCTCTTCACGCGGATGAAGAGCCGCGCCCCCAACGAGTTCGTGCAGGAGCTCTCAGAGCACGGCGAGTACATCGCAACGGCGCGCCTGCAGGGCCCCGGCTGGAACTTCGTCACCGTGTTGCCCGAGAGCGTGGTGTCCGCCCCGGCCGTCCGGGCCGCGCGCTATGTGTTGCTGCTCGGCCTGCTGTCGCTGCTGCTGGAGCTGGCCATCATGTCCTGGGTGCTCCGCCAGCAGATCACCCGCCCCCTGTGGGCCTTCGTCCAGGCCAGCGATCGGGTGGCCTCCGGCGACTTCAAGGTCGAGCTGGAGACCTCACGCACCGACGAGCTGGGGCAGGTGGCCAACGCCTTCCAGCACATGACCGAGGAAGTCCAGCGCCGCGAGGAGCAGCTGCGCCGCGCCAACGAGGGGCTGGAGCAGCGCGTGGAGGAGCGCACCCGCGAGCTCAAGGACGTCCACCAGCAGCTGGTGCAGACGGCTCGCCAGGCCGGCATGGCGGAGATCGCCACCAACGTGCTGCACAACGTGGGCAACGTGCTCAACAGCGTCTACACCTCCGCGCAAGTGGCCAAGGAGCGCACGGCCGAGCTGCGCCTGGAGAACCTCTCCCGCGTGGCCGCCATGCTCGAGGAGCACGAGCAGGATCTGCCCGTCTTCCTCACCCAGGATGAGCGCGGCCGCCACGTGCGTCCCTTCTTGAGCCACCTGGGGAAGAACCTGCTCGAGGAGCGCCAGCAGATCCTCAGCCTGCTGGAGGACGTGGGCCGCTACACCGAGCACATTGGCGACATCGTCAAGCTGCAGCAGAACTACGCCCGGCTGCCCCGGCTGCGGGAGCAGGTGCACGTGGCGGATCTGCTGGAGGACGCGCTGCGCATCAACGAGGCCGGGCTGGGCCGCCACGGGGTCCAGGTGGAGCGGGACATCGCCCCGCTGCCTCCCCTGCTGGCCGACAAGCACAAGGTGCTGATGATCCTCACCAACCTCATCAGCAACGCCAAGTACGCCGTGGACGGGGCCTCCACTCAGCAGCTCATCCGCCTGAAGCTGTACCTGGCCTCGCCCGAGCGCCTGCGCATCGAGGTGAGTGACACCGGGGTGGGCATCGCGCCGGAGCTGCTCACGCGCATCTTCCAGTACGGCTTCACCACCCGGAAGGAGGGCCATGGCTTCGGCCTGCACTCCTGCGCCCTGGCGGCCCAGGAGCTGGGCGGCACCCTCACCGCCCATAGCGATGGGCCCGGGCGCGGCGCCACCTTCACGCTGGAGCTTCCCTTCGTACGGGCCGAGGAGACGACATGAGCGCTCAGCAGGACAAGCAGCGAATCTTGGTCATTGATGACTCCGAGCCCATCCACAACGACTTCCGCCGGATCCTCTGCCCGGCGCGCCCCGAGAAGCGCGTGGATCTCGAGCTGTTGGAGGAGGCGCTCTTCGGCGAGCCCGTGAGCAAGAGCCCGCCTTCGGACAAGCCGGTGTTCGAGGTGGACTCGGCCTTCCAGGGGCAGGAGGGGCTGGCCAAGGTGCAAGAGGCCCTGGCCCAGGGCCGTCCCTACGCGCTGGCCTTCCTGGACTACCGCATGCCGCCGGGTTGGAACGGCGTCCAGACGCTGCGGCACCTGCGCAAGGTGGCGCCCTCGCTGCAGGTGGTGCTCTGCTCGGCCTACTCCGACTACTCGTGGGAGGAGGTCTTCCAGGAGTTCAGCGCTCCCCCAGCGCTGGTGGAGCTGAGAAAGCCCTTCAACAGCCAGGAGATCCGCCAGCTGGCGCAGCGCCTCACCGAGCCGCGGGCCGCCGCCCCTGGGCCCTGAGCTCCGGGCCCCAGGGCTACCAGCGGTGGTAGGCGGGGTGGCCCGGCTTCACCGCCACGAAGGTGCCGCGGCAGGTGGCCGTCACCTTGCCGCCCGCGGTGAGCGTGCCTTCAATCACGGCGCGGTCCTCCTTCAGCTCCACGGGCCGGGCCTCCAGCCGCACCGGGCCCATGGGCGTGGGGCGCTTGAGCTGGATGCTGTACTCGGCCGTCACCGTGCACGGCGGCGTCTCCTGGCCGCTCTGCTTCATCAGGTGGTAGGTCGCCGTCCAGTTGCAGTGGCAGTCCAGCAGCGAGCCGATGATCCCCCCGTTGAGCACCCCGGGGAAGGCCTGGTGGTGCTCGGAGGGCGTCCACTCGGCGACCACGAGCTCGCCCTCGGCCATGCTGCGGATGCGCAGGCCCTTGGGGTTGGCGGGGCCACAGCCGAAGCAGGCGTTGTTGGGGGCGTAGCGCTCCTGGAGGCTCGGTTCGTTCGGTGTCGACATGGGGCCGCACCCTACCCCAGCCCGCGTTAGGGGGCGCGGCTCAGCACCGTGTCCAGCCAGGAAGACAACACGGCACTGTCCGCGCAGTCCCCCGAGCACGAGCGCTGCATGCTGCCATCGGCTCGGGGGCGATCCACCAACCACCGCTGCCCGTCGAAGGCGCCGCGATCCTTCTCGCGCACCATGGCGTCATGCGCGGAGCCCTCCACCTCCACCACGCCGTCCTGGCGGATGCGGTAGGTGTCGAAGCTCCGAGGCGCGCCGGGCCAGTGCCCCGGATCGAAGATCTCCGGGCTCACGTGGGTGAAGCCCGTCTCCGCGTAGAGCGGCGAGGGCTCGAAGGGCTCTCCGCGCAGCAGCGGCGCCAGGGACACGCCATCCACGGCGCTCGGCAGCGCGGGCAGGTGGGACAGCTCCAGGAGCGTGGGCCCCACGTCCACGAGCCGCACCAGCGTCTCCACCCGAGCCGGCGCGCTCACGCCCCGAGGGAGCTTCACCGCGAGCAGCACGCGGTTCTCCTCCTCCGAGAGCCGAGCGCCGTGCACCGAGGTGGCTCCCGCCAGGTCCGGCCTGTCCGCGTAGAAGCTCTCGCCGTGGTCCGAGAGCACGAGGATGAGCGCATCGTCGTAGCGCCCGGCGCGCTTGAGCGCCTCGAAGAGCTGGCCCACCTGGGAGTCCGCCTGGGCGAGCAGCTCGTCATAGAGCCCCTCGGCGCCGGCGCGGTTCCAGCTCCCGGCGTCTCCGGCGGCGCCGGGAACCACCGGGGAGAAGTGCATGCGCAGCCGGCGATCGAGCGGCTCGGAGGCAGCGACGAAGCGCCGGTAGAAGGGATAGGAGGGATCGCCCGGGAAGTGCGCCGCGGTGGCGTGGAAGGCGAACAGCGTGGGGCCCTGGCTGGCCTCGGAGACGAGCCGCGCCGCGAGCCGGTCCGCGTAGCCCACCGGATCATAGATGCCGGCGAGGGCGCGGTTGTCGACGAACTCGGGGACCCACGCGGCTCCGAGCCGGTGATCGGCGAAGAGGCCCACGGCCCGGTAGCGCAGCTTCTCCAGCAGGAAGTTCACCGCGCCCCGAGGCGGCTGGAGGCGCGTGCCGAAGCCGGAGTCCGGCCCCTCGGAGTGGAAGCGCGAGCAGTCCGTGGCGAACACGGTGCGCCAGCCGGCCTCCGAGAAGCGCCCGGGGAAGGTGGGAGCCTGGATCCAACGGGACTCGGCAGTGAGCGAGTAGCGCACGCCGGTGCGGTGCGGCCAGCGCGCGGTGAGCAGGGAGCGCCAGGCGGGCTCGGTCTGCGCGATGGGCGTGTACGCGCGGGTGAAGAGCGTGGCGCCCTCCTCGATGAAGCGATCGATGTGAGGAGCCACCGCGCCCGTCCCGCCGAGCGCCCGGAGCCGATCCGGACGGAACGCGTCCACGCCGATGACGACGACGAGCGGATGCTTCCCACCTCCTCCGGAAGGCCGAGCCACCCAGGCACCGAGCAGCCCCACCGCGGCGGCGGCCCCCACGGCCACCCCCAGGGCGCGCCGATGTTCGCGCGAACGCCAGGCGAACAGCCCCAGATGCAGCGCGAGCCACGAGCCAGCGGCGGCGCGCGGGTGCCAGGGCTCTCCATGGTCCACGAGCCAGCCCAGCACGGGATGCAGCGTGGGCAGATCATCGAAGAGAGCAGGCCGGGCGATGGCGCGATCCCACGCCAGCAGCGCCAGGAGCACGAGCCAGTGCGGCACCACCCACCACAGAGCAGTGCGCCGCCACGCGCGAGCAAAGCCTCCGGCGACGAGCGCGAGCACAGCCCCCGCCACGGCGTACACGACCGCGACACGAGCCACCAACCCCGGAAGCAACGGACGGATGGCGTTCATCAGCGCGGCGTAGGGGCCCTCCACGTCGATGCCGACGCCGACGACGCCGGTGCTCAGCAACCGCTCCGTCTCGAGGGCGAACAACGCGAGCCCGAGCCCGGCGCCCACGAGGGCGACGAGGAGCAACCAACGGAGCACACCGGGAGCAGCACGGACGGACATGGCGTCGAGCGGGCCTCTACCTGAAAAACCCCCGCCCTACCATGCCCCCCACCACCAGTTCACGGCGCCCCCGAAGAGCCCCCATCCGGGTTCACCCCTCCGTCAAACACGGCAGAGGTTCCAAAGCCGGCTGGGACTGCGTGATGGCCGGCATCTGGAGTGTCCCGGCGCTCCGATTGCATCGGTTGGCCATCTACGACACGCCGAAGAATCCGGCCATCCGTACTGATCGCGTACTTTGCACCTGAGTCCGCTGCCGCGTAGGCAACACCACACGCGGAGAGATCCTCTTCGAGAGAGATGAAGATGATCTCCCCCTGGCGAAGGACTCGGTATTTCAGCGCCTGCCCGCTCCGACAGGGCGGCCGATGGTCGTCCTCAGGAAGGAAATCGTTGGTCGCAACCATCAGCGCCCGCAGCATCGCCCCATCGAGCTCATAAGGTCTCTCGTCCGCGCCAATCTGGACGGCCTCCTGCTCGAAGAACTGCGGAAACACGATGCTCCTGTCGTCTCCTCTTGGCACGGGAGACGGACAGGGGCTGCGCCAACAGGCGGATAGGACGGACGCCAGCAGCAGGCAGAGACCTCGCAACGCCCTGGAACACACACGCTCGAAAGAATCTTGGAAGGGGCTCATTGCGATTCCTGTTGGATCGAGAAGCTCGTGCTGCCGTGCCAGACAACGATGCCCATCTTCTCGCGGTTCCACACGCCTCCTGCCTTGATCCATCGCAGCAACTCGCGCGTGGCGGGGATGTACTGATACGCGCCGTGCTCGGGCGTCCCACCTGAGCCCACCCACCCGGTCACCTCCGCGGAGCTTCCCAACCTGGCAGGCAAGCCTGAACGGCCTACCCGTAACGTGCACCCGCTCCCAAGCCGTGCCAAAGTGTGCACCCGCGTTACACCGAAAGCGTGAGGGCAACCCGGCGCATGAGGGAAGTCGCGGCACAGAACACGCAAGAGAGTCTGACGCGAGCGCTCGATGCCGAGCGGGTGCGCAACGCCGTGCGCCTGTCCTGGGTGCGCTTCCTGGCCGTCTCCGCCATCTTCGCTGTCACCCTCTACCTGGGCTACCTGCGCGGGCTGGCGGACTGGGCCGTCTACGCCACACCCTTCGCTGCTTACTGGCTCGTCACCGCCCTGGCCCTCGGCAGCGTCTACCGCTCCACGACACTGGTTCAATGGGCGGGGCTCACCCTGGCCGTGGTGGATGTGCCGGCCATCTTCTGGCTCCAGACGCTGTCCATGCCCCTGTCCCCCTCCCCGGGCGGAGTGGCCGGCTTCACGCTCGGCATCTACGTCACCCTGGTGCTCCTGTCCGCGCTCACGCTGCGCCGGCTGGTCACCGTGGCAGTCACCGTGATGGCGGCGCTGGCGGAGGTGGGGCTGCAACGCCAGGCCGGCATCTCCCTCGGGGCACAGGTCACCGCGGCGGTGGTGCTGGCGGCGAGCGCGGCGGGGGCCTCGCACCTGCTCTTGCGCATCCGCGCCCTGCTGACGGCGGTGACGCGCGAGGAGCTCAAGCGCGCCCGGCTCGGCCGCTACTTCTCTCCGGCCGTGGCCGAGCGGCTGCAAGACTTGGCCATCTCGAAGACGGTGGGGGAGCTGCGCGAGGTGACGGTGCTCTTCGCGGACATCCGCGACTTCACCGCGCTGAGCGAGCGCCTCCCGCCTCAGCAGGTGGTGGCCATCCTCAACGAGTACTACGGCCGCATGGTGGAGGTGGTGTTCCGCCACGGCGGCACGCTGGACAAGTTCATCGGGGACGCGCTGATGGTGTACTTCGGCGCGCCCATCCCGGATGCGGACCATGCGCGCCAGGGCGTGCAGTGCGCCCTGGACATGGTGCGCGAGTTGGAGGCCGTCAACGCCGAGCGCGAGGCCCGCGGCGAGCCCGGCCTGCGCATGGGCGTGGGCGTGCACACCGGCCCGGTGGTGCTGGGCAACATCGGCTCCTACTCGCGGCGCCTGGAGTACACGGCCATTGGCGACACGGTGAACCTGGCCAGCCGCATTGAGCGTGTCACCAAGACGGCGGGCACGCCCGTGCTTGCCTCCCGTGTCACCCGCGAGCAGGCGGGAGACACCTTCCTCTGGCGCGAGGCCCCTGCCGCCATGGTGCCGGGCAAGAGCCAGCCCGTGGCGCTCTTCATCCCCGAGCCTCGCGACGCGGCCGTGCCCGGCGATACCTCCGCCGCCGCCTGAGCGGCAGCGGAGGTGGGAAGCGCGGTGCTTACACCAGGCTGGTGGCCGGCTTCGGGAGCTTCTCCAAGGGACCGGGGTTCTTGGCCTTGGTCTCGTTGGTGTTGTCCTTCTGGCTCCAGATCTTCTGCACGGCGTAGCCATCCATCCGGCCGAACATGGTGGACAGCGGGGTGCCCGGGGGCGCGTCGTTGACCTCGATGTCGCCGTTCTCGCCGTTCTGCATGTCCATCCAGCCCAGCTCGCCGTTGTTGTTGTGGTCGATGGCGTCCTGCACGTGAGGATCGGTGACGGCCTCGCTGATCTCGTGCGACTCGGTGATGGAGATGTTGTCCTGGGCGTTGCCGTTGGTGAAGTCGATGCCGTTGCGGCCCTTGGAGTAGGCAATGGCCGAGTAGAAGACCTCCTGGCCGTCCGGGGTGTGGATGCTGCTGTGGAAGCCGCCCAGGCCCTGCTTGGAGCTGGAGCCGTCATCCATCTTCAGCGTGGCGCCAGGGGGCAGCACGAAGTTGTAGATGGACTGGGCGCCCGGCTTCACGGTGCCGTCGGCGACGGCCTTCTGCAGCATCGTCTCGATCTGCTTCTGGGTGATGGTGGCGTTGGCGCTGAACTTGCCGCCCAGCACGTGCGAGTCCTGAGTGGTGCCGGCGTCCACGCCGTACTGGTGCCAGATGCCAACGGTGTCCTTGTTCTGGACGTAGTCCTTCATGAAGGCGTCATTGTGAGCCACGTCCTTCTGGCCCTGCGCCGTCTTGAAGTAGTCGCCCACGTACATGTTGCTGACCACCGGCTTGTCCAGCACGCCACCGCCGAAGTACTGCAGGTTGATGTTGGTGCTGGCGGGCACGCCCGCGCCGGCCACCTTGCCGTTCTTGCTCTTGATCACGAACCCGTCATTGTCGATGTGGCCGTGCTCCTGCTCGCGGCTCGGGGAGGCGCGCTTCGAGGAGGCCCGCTCAAAGCCGTCCTGGCGGAACAGGGGCGTGGCGCCCTTCACCTCGTTGCCAGCGCGGCTGCGCGTCGGCGCCGCCACGGGCTGGCCCTGCTTGGTGGTGGTGGGGACAACGAAAGAGTTGGTGATCTTGGTGGCCATGACTTCCTGCCTTTCGGACGCGGGTGCGGAGGAGCACTGCTTTGAAAGGATTGTCGTCAGGCGTGTGGAAGAGTTGCCTACATTAACCCCTATTAATCCACATTAGATCACTCTAACCTATACAGCCTTACTTTCTCCTCCCTTGAGACATTTTAGGCCCCTATGAGTGGAGCCTTTCCTTCCATCTCCTGGAATACTAGCCTTCCAAGGAACTCTGGAACCCGGAACCGCATGACGTTGCTCGAGTTGCTCCGCCTCTCCAGCCGGACCTTCGCCCTGGGCATCGAGCAACTCCCGAGCGCGCTGCGAGGCCCCGTGATGGTGGCCTACCTGCTGCTGCGGGTGTCGGACTACCTGGAAGACAACGAGGAGATGCCGCCCGAGCAGAAGGTGCCCCTGCTCCGGCTGTGGGACGAGGTGTTGGCGGGCCGCGCGGGAGCCCCGGAGCTGGTGGCCCGGCTGCCGGGAACCACCCAGGGCAGCGACAACCCGGATGCGCGGGTGATGATGCACACGGTGCAGGTCTTCGAGGCGCTCCAGGCCCTGCCGGCTCCGGCGCGCGAGGCCGTCACCCGCCACGTGCGAGACAGCACCCAGGGCATGGCGCGCTGGGTGGAGCGAGGCCCGCGCGTGTCCGAGGAGACGGATCTCGACGACTACATGCACGAGGTCGCCGGCCGGGTGGGCTACCTGCTGACGGACTTGTTCGCCTGGCACTCGGGCACCATCCGGCGGCGCAGGGACTACCTGATGCCGCTGGCGCGGGAGTTCGGGCTGGCGCTCCAGACGGTGAACATCATCCGAGGCATGCGGGAGGACCGGCTCCGGGGGTGGATCTTCATCCCCGAGACGTTCTGCCAGCAGGTGGGCGTCACGCGCGAGCAGGTCTTCCAGCCGGAGTACCGGGCCCAGGCCCTGCAGGTGCTGGACATGCTGGCGGAGAAGGCCCAGCGGCACCTGGAGGCGGCCAAGCGCTACATCTCGGCGCTGCCGGCCTGGCAGCACCGGGTGCGGCTGTTCTGCCTGTTCCCGCTGATGTTCGCCGAGCGCACCCTGGCCCTCAGCCGCCGCAACCACCAGGTCTTCGAGGACGAGGCGAAGATCAGCCGGGACGAGGTGCGCCGGATCATCCGGGACACCACGCTCTGGGGCTGGCGCAACGGGTGGATCCAGCGCTACGCCCAGCAGCTGGCCCGGAGCTGAGCCCCCACCCTCCGTGCGCTCCCCCTGCCTCGGAACGTGCGCTTCTAGCCCGCGTAAGTGCCCTACATGGTTGGGGGTTTTACGTTGACGCCCCGGGCCGCCCTCCCTATAAAGCCGCGGATTCTTCTGCCATTGGGGCCTCCTTGAGCACATTCGCGTTGGACAGGGTCTCCGCCCACCTCCCGGAGGCGGTCGCGGAGCGCTACGTCGACCGGGCCGGTGGCGCCTGGTCCGTCATCCATGCCCAGCACCTGCCGAAGGTGGTGGCGTACCTGAAGAGCGACCCGGAGCTGAACTTCAAGCTCTTCGTCTCCATCGACGCGGTGGACCGGCTGCACCTGGCCGAGAACGATCCCCGCTTCGAGGTCGTCTACTTCCTCTACTCGCTCACCCGCAACGAGCACGTGCGCCTCAAGGTGCGCGTCACCGAGGCCAACCCCGAGGTGCCCTCGCTGGTTCCCCTCTACAAGGGCGCCAACTGGTGGGAGCGCCTCACCTTCGACTTCTACGGCATCCGCTTCGTGGGCCACCCGGATCTGCGCCGGATCCTCATGTATGACGAGTTCCAGGGCCACCCGCTGCGCAAGGACTACGCCATGCGTGACAGGCAGCCGCTGATCCCCGAGCGCCCCATCAAGGACATCTTCCGCGGCCCCGGCACCAGCGGCCTCTCCTGACGCCCCGGCCCCCGCACGCCTTTCGAGGACTTCATGTCGGACCCCTCCAAGCACCCGCAGCCCGCAGCGCCCAACCCGGACACCGACGCCTACGCCCATGAGTCCGAGCTGGAGTCCCACCTCCAGACCAAGCGGATGTACATCAACATGGGCCCCTCCCACCCCGCCATGCACGGCACCGTGCGCATGAAGGTGGAGCTGGAGGGCGAGACGATCGTCAAGGCGGACCCGGAGATCGGCTTCCTCCACCGCGGCTTTCAGAAGAGCTGCGAGAACGTCACGTGGACGCAGTGCCTGCCGTACACGGACCGGCTCAACTACAACTCGGCGATGATGAACAACTTCGGGTTCATCAGCGCCGTGGAGAAGCTCATCGGCCTGGAGATCCCCGAGCGCGCCCAGTACATCCGCGTCATCGGCTCCGAGCTGCACCGCATGCACGATCACCTCACGTGCGTGGGCGCCACGGCGCTGGAGCTGGGCGGCTTCGCCCCGTTCCTCTACGCCATCGAGGGCCGTGAGCTGCTCATGGACCGCGTCACCGAGCTGACCGGCGCGCGGCTCACCACCAGCTACGGGCGCGTGGGCGGCCTCAACCGCGATCTGCCCGAGGGCTGGATCCCCAAGACGATCAAGTCGCTGGACAAGATCAAGGAGCTCCTCGTGGAGGTCGAGGGGCTCTTGATGAAGAACCGCATCTTCGTGGACCGCATGAAGGGCACCGGCATCCTCAGCGCCGAGGACGCGCTGGACTTCGGCTACACCGGCCCCTGCCTGCGCGCCGCCGGCGTGGACTACGACGTGCGCAAGGCCAGGCCGTACTGGGTCTACGACAAGCTGGACTTCGACGTGCCGGTGGGCGAGCACGGCGACAACTACGATCGCTACATCATGCGGCTGGAGGAGCTGAAGCAGTCCGACCGCATCATCCGCCAGGCGCTCCAGCAGCTGCCCGCCGGCCCCATCATCGTGGACGACTGGCGCATCGCCCTGCCGCCCAAGCCCGAGGTGTACGGCACCATCGAAGGTGTCATGTCGCACTTCAAGCTGGTGATGGAGGGCATCCCCGTGCCGCCGGGCGAGGTGTACGACTGCACCGAGGCCGCCAACGGCGAGCTGGGCTGGTACCTGGTGAGCGACGGGCGCGGCCGGCCGTACAAGGTCCACGTCCGCGCGCCGGGCTTCCCCATCCTCTCCGCCATCCCCCACATCATCGAGGGGAAGATGCTGGCGGACCTCATTCCCACCTTTGACATGATCAACATGATCGGCGGCGAGGTCGAGCAGTGAGCACGAACGACACCAAGAAGCCGACCGGTGACGCGCAGCCGCCCCCGAAGGGCGCGCCCACGGACACCCCCGCGGCGAAGATTGGCCCGGAGCCCTCCAACCCGCCCGCGGGCGCCAAGGCGGACAACCCGCCCGCGGCCCACAGCAGCACCACGCCCCCCAAGCCCCCGGCGCCCGCCGGCGGCCCGCCCAAGCCCCCTCCGCCGAAGAACCCGGGCTTCGTCACCTGCACCGTGGATGGGCGCGAGGTGGTGGTGAAGCCGGGGACGAACATGATCGACGCGGCCAAGAGCGTCGGCGTGGACATCCCCTTCTACTGCTACCACCCGCGGCTCTCGATCGCGGCCAACTGCCGCATCTGCCTCATCGAGGCCTCCAACGCTCCCAAGCTGGTGCCCGCCTGCCAGACGCCGCTCGCCGAGGGCCAGGCCATCAAGACCACCACGCCCAAGGTGAAGGAGCAGCAGCGCGCGGTGATGGAGTTCCTGCTGCTCAACCACCCGGTGGACTGCTCCATCTGTGACCAGGCCGGTGAGTGCAAGCTGCAGGACTACTATATGAAGTACGACTACCGCCCCTCGCGGCTCGAGGGCGGCAAGGTCCTGAAGAGCAAGCGCAAGGTGCTGGGGCCCCAGGTGGTGCTGGATCAGGAGCGCTGCATCCTGTGCACCCGCTGCGTGCGCTTCATGAACGAGATCCCCAAGGAGCCGCAGCTGGGCGTGTTCGGCCGCGGCAGCCACGAGCGGATCGACGTGTTCCCCGGCAGCGAGCTCAACAGCAACTACTCGCTCAACACCGTGGACGTGTGCCCGGTGGGCGCGCTGCTCAGCCGCGACTTCCGCTTCCGCGCCCGCGCGTGGTTCCTGTCCGCCACCCCGTCCGTGTGCACCGGCTGCTCGCGCGGCTGCAACATCTACACGGACTGGATGTCCCAGGACACCTACCGCTACCGCCCGCGCGAGAACGAGCAGATCAACAAGAGCTGGATGTGCGATCAGGGCCGGCTCTCGTACAAGCCCCTCAACCTCAACCGCGTGCTGAGCGCCGCCGTGGGCCGGCAGGCCACCCTGGCCAAGGGCACGGCCCGGCCGGAGCTCACCCGCGTGGAGGCCACCAAGGCCGCCGCCCAGCAGCTCCAGCCGCTGGCCAACTCGGCGCAGCTGGCGGTGCTGGCCTCGCCGGTGTGCTCCAACGAGGATCTGCTGGCGGGCCTGTCGTTCGCCAAGAACTCGCTGGGCGTCAAGCAGGTGTACGTGGGCGGCCGGCCGCAGGGCGCCGCGGACCACTACCTGATGACGGCGGACAAGAACCCCAACCGCAAGGGCCTGGAGCTCATCGCCAAGGGGCTGGGCCTGACGCTCAAGCCCTTCGAGGAGCTGGCGCCCGCGCTGCACTCCGGCAAGGTGAAGGCGCTGTACGCCATCGGCACCGAGGTGCCGGGCGACGCGGAGGCCTTCGCGCAGGCGGTGGCCCAGACCGAGGTCTTCGTGGCGCAGGCGATGAACGAGTCGCCCGTCACCGCGCAGGCCACGGTGCTGCTGCCGGCCTCGGCCCATGTCGAGGACGAGGGCTCCTTCGTGCAGTTCGAGGGTGTCGTTCAGCGCTTCCGCAAGGCGTACCCCTCCAAGGGAGACGCGGTGCCGCACTGGCGCTGGGCGGCGGAGCTCAGCAAGGCCCTGGGCAACACGGTGGCCTGGAGCTCCGCGCGTGAGGTGTTCCGCGAGCTGGCCGCGCAGGTGGCCGAGCTTGCTTCGTTCAACTGGGAGCAGGCCTCCCCGCCGGATCGCGAGAAGCCGGGCATCAACCCGCTGCCCACTGGCGCTGACGGCCGTCCCCCGGGTTACCGCGAGTTCGGTACGCCCCGCGTGCGAGGAATCTAAATGAAGCGCGTCCTCACCATCCTCTTCGCCATCGGCTTCATCGTCGCCCTGCTCGCGGCCGTGGTGCTCGGCGCCTACGCCGTGGGCGCGCTCGCGGAGCAGCATCTGTTCGTCGGCGCCAGCCGGCTGACGAACATCATCTTCCTGATGCTCATCTTCGTGATGATCATCGCCACGCTGCTCACGCTGGCCGAGCGCAAGTGGAGCGCGCTGATGCAGGACCGCATCGGCCCCAACCGCGCGCGCATCGCCCTGCCGGGCCTGAAGAACATGTCCCTGGCGGGCCTGCCCTTCGTGGCGGCGGACTCCTTGAAGATGCTGACCAAGGAGGCCTTCCACCCGGAGCACGCCAACCGGTTCCTCTTCAACCTGGGGCCCATGCTGGCCTTCGCGCCGGTGTTCGCCCTGTTCGCCATTGTCCCCGCGGGCCCTTCGGTGGACCTGTGGAACACGCGCGTGGACATGGTGGTGGCCACCCCGGACTTCGGCCTGCTCTACCTGTTCGCCATCGCCTCGCTGGCGGTGTACGGCACGGCGCTGGCGGGCTGGGCCTCCAACAACAAGTTCGCCCTGCTGGGCGGCGTGCGCGCCTCCTCGCAGATGATCTCCTATGAGGTGGCGCTCGGCCTGTCGCTGGTGGGCATCATGCTGGCGTTCTCCTCCGTGCAGCTGCCGGCCATCGTCGGCAACATGGCCGGGGAGTTCGGCGGCAACGCCACCGGCCAGGCGCACTACCTGTGGCAGTGGACGGGCAGCCCGGGCCACGGCTTCGACATCGGCCTGCCCACGTGGGGCATCTTCCTGCAGCCGCTGGGCTTCATCGGCTTCTTCGCGGCGGCCTTCGCCGAGACCAAGCGCGCTCCGTTCGACGTGCCCGAGGGCGAGTCCGAGATCATCGGCTACTTCGTGGAGTACTCGGGCATGCAGTTCGGCCTCTTCATGATCTCCGAGTTCGTGGAGGTGGTGGTGCTCTCGGGCGTCACCGCGGCGCTCTTCTTCGGCGGCTACCACCTGCCCATCGGCGGCGAGTGGGTGTCCCGGCACCTTCATGATCAGCCGCTGGTGTACGCCACGCTGCTGGGCACCTTCTTCTGGGTGAAGGTGCTGGCGCTGTGCTTCCTCCAGCTGCTCATCCGCTGGACGTTCCCGCGCTTCCGCTACGATCAGATCCAGACGCTCGGCTGGAAGATGCTGCTGCCCGCGGGCCTGATCAACGTCTTCGTCAGCGGCGCGCTGGTGCTGTGGGATCCGACGCTGCGCTCGCTGGCGCTCTTCGGGCTGCTGCAGCTTGGCGTCCTGCTGGCCCTCACGCTCTCTCGCAAGGAGAGCGGGGGAGAGGCGCATGGCCACGGGGATGGCCACGGTGCGCTGGGGCATGGACATGATCCCCATGGGCTGCCCGGGGCCGCGCATGGCCACGCGCTGCCGCACGGCCACGCCGCCTCCCACGTGGGCGGCCACGCTCCGGCGCACGCGGGTGCGCACGGCGGCTCCACGCATTAGGCTTTCGAGGAAGCGAGACAAGGACTGCCATGGGCTACAAGGCGACCCAAGATCCCCGCCACGACGTGCGTGAGCGGACGTACCTTCCCGAGCTGCTGCGCGGGCTGGGCATTACCGCGCGCCACTTCTTCCGGAACCTCTTCGGAACGCGGGACGCGAACACCTCGGTGGTGGACCGCAAGGGCACCAGCCTCATCACCACCGTCGAGTACCCCGAGGAGAAGATCCCCTACCCCGCCGGCTACCGAGGGCTCCACCGCCTGGTTCCCCGGGATGACGGCAAGCCGCGCTGCGTGGCCTGCTACATGTGCGCCACCATCTGCCCGGCGCAGTGCATCTACATCGAGGCGGGCGAGTACGAGACCGAGTCCAAGGACGGCGAGTCCCGGGTCATCGAGAAGTACCCCACGCAGTTCGTGATCGATCAGCTGCGCTGCATCGTGTGCGGCCTGTGCGTGGAGGCGTGCCCCAAGGACGCCATCCGCATGGACACCTACGAGCACACCAAGCCCGAGTACAACCGCCAGGGCTTCGTGTACGACATCCCCAAGCTGCTGAAGGGGCCCGCCGTCTCGCACCCGTCGGATCCGTGGAACAAGCGCGAGGGCTCCGAGGAGCCGCACCACGGGCACAAGGAGGCCCATACACGCATTGGCGAGGGCCTGGTGCAGCTCAAGACGCCGCACGCGGTGGGCCACGGCCACGAGGCCCAGAAGCTCGGCCCCGGCGAGGCCAAGGCTCCGCACGCCAAGTAGCCACGCTGGCCCACGGTCTCTCTCTCTGGCCCGCCCTCTCCGCTTCGGTGGAGCTGGCGGGCCGGTTCGTTTTCAGGGGCTGCTCGGGTGCTCTCTCACCAGTTGAGAAAGCCGGGTCGCAGGGCGACGCACCTTCCCGGCTTCGGCCAAGTCTCGTAGGTTGAGGCTCCGAATGAAGCGCTACCGCCTCTCGGTGTGCAAGGGCATGGACTGCAAGGGCAACGGGTCCGATGCCGTGTTCGCCGCCGCGAAGGAGGAGCTGGCCCAGCGCGGGCTGGTTCCCCGTTGCGAGGCGTACCGGGGTGGCTGCTACGGCTTCTGCCACATGGGGCCGAACGTGGTGATCCGCGAGGATACCGGCCGCAAGCGCGATCCGCTCTCTCCCGAGGACTACCAGCTCATGGGCTGGCCGGGAGAGGTCTACTACTCGCGCATGTCGCCCGAGAAGATGCGCCGCGTGGTGGCCGAGCACATCGGCCAGGACCAGCCCGTGCGCGAGTTCTTCGGGGATCCCGACGAGCAGGAGTAGTTCGGCCTCGGCTCACTTCTCTCCGACTTCGTAGACGCCGTCCCAGTCCTCCGCCGGGGCGGTGACCAGGAAGCGGCGGCACCGGCCCGCGTACACGCCGGCCACCGAGTCCTGGTACTCGGAAGCGCAGCGGTCGAACAACGCGAGCGCCTCGTCGAAGCGGCGCTGGTGGTAGGCCGTCTGGGCCTGCTCGTAGAGGGCGAGCTGCTCCTGCATGCGCGGGGAGATCTCCCCGTGGCGCCCGAGCAGCTCATGCAGGCGGATGGGCGCCGGCTTGTTCCTCACCAGCACCCGGTCCACCTCGCGGAACACGTAGGCGTCACTCGTGAGCTGGGCCGTGCTCTCTCCCACCAGCACCAAGGTGCCGTAGAACTTGTTGCAGCCCTCCAGCCACGAGGCCACGCCCACCGCGTCCCCGAACACCGTGTAGTTGGACTTGAGCTCGGTGCCCATGTCCCCCACCACCACCTCGCCGCTGTTGATGCCGGCGCGGAACTGGATGCGGTGGCCGTACTTCTTCTCCCACACCGGCTGGCGCTCCAGCAGCACCGCGCGCATCTTCAGCACCGCCTCGCAGGCCAGGTGCGCGTGGCGCTCGGTGCGTACCGGCGCGCCCCAGAACGCCATCACCGTGTCGCCGATGTACTTGTCCACCTGTCCCCCCGACGAGCGCACGGCCATGGTCATCTCCGTGAGGTACTCGTTGAGGAACTGGACCAGGCGCTCGGGCTCCATCTGCTCCGAGAGCCGGGTGAAGCCCGCGATGTCCGAGAAGAACATCGTCATCTGCCGGCGCTCGGGGCGCACCAGCAGCGTCAAATCTCGCGTCACGAGCCGCGCCACCTCGGGGCTCACGTAGCGCCCGAGCGCGTGGTTCACGAAGTCGCGGATCTCGTCCTCCGTCCGCACGGTGTAGAGCGTGGTGAACCCGAACGTGGCCACCATCGCCAGCAGCGGGCCGGCCACGGCGATCCACAGTTGCCGCTCGACGAAGAAGTAGCGGGCCACCAGGAAGAAGCCCACCCCCAGCAGCACCAGGCTGGAGAAGTAGATCACCGCGCCGAAGCCCGAGCGGAAGCTGCGGCTGAAGAAGAAGGCGATCATGGCCCCGAGGAAGGCCATCCCCATCGTCACCTGGAGATCCAGCTTGGACGGCGCGCGGGTGATGCCTCGGCCCTGGAGGATGTTCTCCAGCGACTGCGCGAGCACCGCGCCCCCAGGCGTCGCCTTGCCGATGGGCGTGGCCTGGTAGTCCGTGGAGTACGTGGAGGTGTTGGTGAGGATGACGGCGCGCTTGTCGAGATCGTTCACCGAGCGAGCCGGGCGCCCCTCCCCCACGTCGAAGAGGTTGAGCAGGATGTTCCACGCGCGGATGGAGCGGAACACCGCGGCGCCCGCCGTGCGGCCCGCATCGCCCGTGTCCCAGAGCGTGAGGCTGTAGCCCGTCTCGTCCATGGGGAAGGAGGAGTCCCCCACGTACAGGCGGCCATCGGCGTAGCGAAGCTTCCGGGTGCCGGCCAGCTTCATCGCCGCGGCCAGCGGCAGGGAGGGCAGCACGTGGTGCTCGCCCTCACGAGGCGAGTAACTGACGAGGTGGAGCATGCCGCGAGTCGTGCCATCCCCGTCCGGGAAGCCCGTCACCGCGCCATAGCGGCTCTGTGAGCCGAGCAGCTGCACCACCGGGTGCTGCAACGTGCGCACCTGCAACAGCTTGGAGGGATCCAGCCCCTCCACCTCCACCTCGGCCATCGAGACGAACAGATCCAGCGCCGTGACGCGCGAGGCATCGTCCGCGCTGCGGCGCTCGCGCACCAGGCTGGGGCCGGCGCCAAACCGCGCGGCGACGATCTGCCCCTCGCGCTCGTCCTCCACGCCGGCCCAGACCTCCACCTTGTCCCCCGAGGAGATCATGAAGGCGGGCCGCTGCGATGCGAGCACCGCCTGGGCCCGGGCCCGAGCCTCACCCGGGTTGGAGTGCCTGCCCACCAGCACGCGATAGGGCCAGAGCTGGAATGCAGGCGGGCTCGCGCGAGGCACGCTCCAGGAGAACGCGAGCGCCGAGCGGCCAGCATCCTCGGCCAGCAGGTTGCGGAAGGCGCCATCATCGGACGCCTCCTCGGCCCCGAGCGGGGTGGCGCACCCACGTGGGCTCAGCTCCGGGAAGAGCATGTTGATCAGGACGACGGAGGCGCCCTCCTGCATCAGCCGGTGCGTCATCCCTCCGATGATCTCGCGAGGCCACGGATAGGTAGCGAGGCCCGGGTGCTCGCTCTGGCGCGCGTTGCCGAGGGTGTCATCGTCCACCGTCACCAGGACCACGCGCTCCTGCGGCTTGGACTCCTTGGCGCGCTGGTGCTGGAGCGTCTCGCCGAGGGCGCGAACGCGTGCGTCGTAGGCGATGCGCTCCACGCCATCGAGCAGCTCGACCAGGTTGGCCAGCACCGTCTGGGGCGCGCCCTCCGTCTCGAGCTGCGTCCTCGGCACGCGCACGGAGGCGAGCCCGCCAATCAGCGTGCCGAAGAAGGCCGTCTGAAGGAGGGCAAACCCCACCCGCTTGAGGAAGCGGCGGCCGGAGGACTGGACGGACGGGTTCTGCACGGGGGCGCGAGGATAGCGCGCTCACGCCCGTCCTGCCTGGGGACTGATATGGTCCTCGCTGGGCCGGCTCCTTCCAAAGAATTCGATCCCCATGAAACGCCTTCTCCTGCTTACCCCCGTTGTCGTCTGCTTCCTCGTTCCCCTGGCGTGCGATCTCCAGAAGACCGCCGACCAGCTCTCCGCCGAGACGGTGATGGTGGGCACCATGCTCTCCACGCCGGATGTGCCCTTCTCTCCCGAAGCCGTCGCGGGGTTCGATGGGGGCACCAGCCCGGACGGAGGCCAGTCGACCATCACCATCCCCGGGCAGACGGCGGCCGTCGTCTTCCTGGGCACGCGCAAGGGCGCGGACTCCGCCCCCGAGGGGCTCACGGGCGCCACCGTGGCCCTGCAGATCAACAGCACCCAGAAGGTGGCGCTCTCGGCTGACGGCGCGGGGGCCTACAGCCGCAACAACAACACGGACACCACGCTGAAGTACCAGGATGGCGCCACCTACGAGTTCCTCGCCGATCACCAGGGCCAGCACTACGTGGGCCAGGTGAAGGACGCGCCGGCCCGGGAGAACATCCCGGCGCTGCACCCGGCCTCGGGGGTGGTGCGGATGGCGGCCAACACGGAGCTGGCGTTTGACCGGGCGGATCCGCCCTCGGGGCAGGATCGGACCCTGGGCTTCGTCACGGTGGTGCCGGTGAGCGACAGCGGCCAGCAGGGCGAGCCTACGTACACCAACGCTCCGAAGGTGCCGCTCGACTTCCTGAAGCTGGTCGCCGTGCCCACCGAGTGGCGAGCCAAGCACGTCTCCATCCCCAGCACGGCCTTCCCCACCTCGAAGCAGACCTACCTGGTGATCTTCCAGTCGGTCCGGCTGGGCAGCCCCGAGTCCGACAACCTGTTCCTGGGCAGCGCGCTGCTGGCGGGCACGGCGGACGTGGGCGTGGTGCGCACGCAGTAGCGGCTGCGCGACTCAGCCGGCTTCGATCTCGAGCTCGATCTTCCCTTCGAGCTTGAGCCGCAGGAGGTGGCCCGCGAAGCGCTCCGCCTCCTCGCGCGAGAGGATGTTGCGGAACGCGGCGCCGTCCACCACCTCCACCTCCATCACGGGCCCGCGCTGGAGCAGGCGGAAGAAGTCCTCACCGCCCGTGGGGCGAGGCATGAAGACGGGGAGGAAGCCCTTGAGGGGCAGCACCTGCCCGGGCGCCCCCAGCCGAGCCTCCAGGGCTGGGGCATCGGGGCGGAGGTCCCGCTCGGTCACGCCTTCGTCCGGGTAGAGCGGCGCGGGCGACAGCGAGACATCCTCGGTGGAGTCATCGAAGAGGAAGCCGTAGCGGGAGGGAATCCGGCCGGTGAAGAGGAAGCAGAGCAGCACGGCCTCGTCGCTGCCGACCCGAGCCAGGTGGAGGATGGAGCGCGTGGCGCCCACCTTGCGCAGCAGCAGCTTGAGGCTCGGGCGTGAGGCCTCGAGGTAGCGCCGGATGCGGTCCGTGAGGGTGGAGCGGATCTCCGCGAAGGCCTGTTGGTAGAAGGCCTCGGACTCCGCCTCCTTGCGAGCGAGCGCCTCGCGGGCCTGAGAGAGCCGGGCCTCGGCGTCGCGCAGGAAGCTGTCCGCTCCGGCGGGGACGATTCCGGGCTCGCTGCCGGGCTTGGGCTCGACGCCCGCGGCGCGGACGGCGCCCACGAGGAAGGCGCCCTGCTGATGCAGGCGCTCACGCTCCTCCTGGAACCGCAGCTTGGCGGCGCCATGCTCCAGCTTCAGCTCGAGCCACGCCTCGTAGGCGGTCTCCAGGTTCTCCAGGGTGCGAAGCCGGGCGAGGACTGAGTGCGTCCCGTCACTCCCCTGCCCCGAGTCCACGACGGCGGGAAGATCGCGGAGCGTGTCCCGGCGCACGTCCGCGGGCTCGCTCGGGGGTGGCGAAGCTTCCTGGCTCACCCGTGTCCGGGCAGGCCTCCGCCGCCCCGTGGTCACGATGGAGCTCGTTCCCTTCGACGAGGCTGGGTCGGACTTGCGCTTGCTGCCCGACCCCGAGCGGCGCTGCTTCGGGGTCTTGTCCTTGGCCATGGCGGGGAGTCTACCTCCAAGCCCTCCAAGCCCTTCAAAAACCAACGGGCCTCCACCGGGCGCGGCCAGCGCGCCCAGGGAGGCCCGAAGTGAGGCCACAGCCTCGAAGTCCCGCTACACCCCGCGCGTGACGTTCTCGGAGCGCTGGGCACCAGCACCCGTGAGCGTCTCCTGGCCGGTCTGGAAACGGTTGCGCAGATCATTGCGCAGCTCATTGCCCGGCTTGGGCGCCAGCATCAGGCCCACGCCCACGCCCAGCAGCACGCCCACGGTGAAGGCGCCCAGCGCGGGCAGCAGGTAGTCGGCGGTGTCCTTGCGGGTCTCCAGGCCGATCAGGTGGAGCAGATCGTCCTTGTCCATCTTCTTCAGGTCCTTCAAGTCATTGACTCCGAACATGCGGAAACTCCCTGATTGAGGTGAAGGTGAGGTGCTCGAACGACGGATCAGCTGATGTTGCCAGGACCGCCCGTCCGAGGCGATGACCCTCCGGTCACGCCTCCCACCTGGCCGCCAACACTGGACTGGCCCGCCTGGAAGCCCTGGAGCGCCGTCTCGGCCATGCCGAGCAGCTCATCCTTGACGAAGGGCAGCATCGCCAGGCGCACGCCCAGCTTCAGGATCCGGCCGGTGAGCGGGGTGAAGAGCCCGCCGCCCAGCACGTAGCCGATGCCCAGCGCCGCGGCCACCATGCCGTACGGGTTGCGGTCCACTCGGCCCTTGATGTCCAGCGTCTGCCCCAGGTCCGTCACCGCGCTACGCGCATGGGTCCACAAGTGCTGAGCCTCCGAGCCAATCTGGTCCACGCGCTGGCCAAACCCCTGGTTATCGCTGCTATTGGGAGCCGAGCCGTTGTTCTGGGTGTTCTGAAAAGTCGTCATGATGTTCTCTCGAAGCGACGTTGAAGACGGCGGGGCTAGCGACGCGAGGCGATCTTGCCGATGAGGAAGCCCACGGCCACCGCGCCCAGCAGGCAGGTGCCCGGGTTGGCGCGGATGAAGCTCACCATGCGGTTGTTCATGTCCACCAGGTTGCGACGCGCCTCATCAATCTGCGGAACGATGCGCTCCTGGATCTCACGCGCGCGGTCCTGGATCTGCTGTGGATTCATCTCCATCGAGGCCATCTCCTATCGGTTGGAAATACGGGTGTGAGGTGAAGAGAGTCAGCGGCGGCTGCCCAGCATGAAGCCGATCATGAAGGCCGCCCCCACGCACACGTAGGGGCGCTTGCCCACCCAGGCGCGCCAGTCGGTGGCGTGGGCCACCTCCTCGCGAAGCGCGGTGACGGAGGTGGCCAGCTCCGCGCGGGTGCGCTCGATCTCGGCCCGCAGGGCGGCGGGGCTCCGGGGCTCGGTCTTGGGCTGTCCGTTACTGGGCATTGGTGGGCTCCTTGAGCACGTTCCTGGGCTGCGAAGGCACCGCGGGCGCCCCCACCGTGGAGGTGAGCGCCGCCACGCTGCGAGAAAGCTCCTGGCTGCTGTCATTCATCATCTGGCCGCTCTGGAGGTTGGACACGGCTCGCCAGATGCCAAGCCCTCCTCCCACCACGTTGAGGCCACCGACCACCGCGAGGGCCCCGGCGTAGCCGATCCAGGCCGCGAGCACCACCGAGAGCGCCGCGCACAGGAAGACGTAGCCCACCAGCACGAAGGGCACGAACGCGACGATGCGCGCCACATTCAGGCCCATCGCCTTGGCGTCCTCGGCCAGCTCCAGCCGCGCCAGGGTGATGTGCTGCGACACCAGGCGGCTGAAGCTGTCCGCCATGCGCCCGACGAGCGCGGCGATCCCGCGATCCGTCTGTTCCGTCCCCAAGTTCATCCACGCTCCGGCCGGCACTGCTGGCGTCCCACAGCGGAGCCAACCTAGGCATCCGCCTCTGCCGCGACAACCCGTCGCATGCTTCTTGTGTCCAGCGGTCGCAAGCGTCGGCCAGTGAACTCCCGCTGGAGCCCCTACGCTAGCCGATGAGCTGCACGGGTGCCGAGGCCGCCAGGGACTCGGTGGTCACCGGGGCCTCGAAGCGCAGCACCAGCGGCAGGTGATCCGAGGCGACCGACGCCAGCGTGGACCGGTGTGGGCGGATGGTGAGCGGGCGGACACCCAGGTCCACGAAGATGCGATCCAGGCGCAGCAGGGGCAGCCGGGAGGGATAGGTGCGCGCCGGGGTGTGCAGCTCCAGCGCCGCGTCATGGATCGCCCGGCGCACCAGCGCGGGCACCGGCTTGTTCCCCCAGTAGTTGAAGTCCCCGCACACCACCACCGGATCCTTGCGCACCGCGTCTCGGAGGATGTCCGCCGACAGCAGCAGGCCCTCCTGCCGCCGGCGCTCCCCGAGCGACAGCCCCAGGTGGAGGCAGAAGAGGTGGAGCTGCCGGCCCCCGCCCAGATCCAGATCGCAGCGCAGGGCGCCTCGAGGCTCGCGGCTCTCCACGCTCAGGTCATAGTTCTTCGACTTGAGGATGGGCAGCCGGGTGAGCACGGCGTTGCCGTAGCGGCGGCCCTGGCGCACCACGTTCGGGCCGAAGGCCATGTGCAGCCCGAGCAGATCCGCCAGGTGCTCGGGCTGATCCTCGCGCGACGTCTGGCCTCGGAAGTCCCCCACCTCCTGCAGGGCGATGATGTCCGCGTTGATCTCTCGGAGCACCTCGCCCACCCGGTGGAGATCAAAGCGCCCGTCGGTGCCGATCCCGCTGTGGATGTTGTACGAGACGAGCGTCAGCTCCACGGCCCCGAAGCCCTCAGCCGTGCACGAGGCGCAGCCGGCGAGCGGCCAGGCGCACCACCTCGAGCGGGAGCGAAGCCAGCCGCACCGCGGCCTTGCCCACGTCGCCGATGCCGCTCTGGATCGCATCGAACTGGCGCGTGGCCTCGTCGAACAGATCCTGGAAGCGCCCACGGGGCGGCAGCTCCTCCATCGCCGGCAGCGCGCCAATGGGCGTCGTGTTGCGGTTGATCCGAAGCGTGGGGGTGGGCTTCTCCGCACGCGGCGGAGCAGCAGGCTCCCGGCGCGGCGGAGCCAGGGCGCGGGCCTTGAGGATCTCCTCGGTCTCCGCGTGGCTCTTGCCGTAGTGGAGCCCCTCTTCCGAGGCCGCCTGGGCGTGGCGCGAGTCCGCCAGGTGCTGCTTGTCCCGGCGCCGCAGGCTCCGGCTGCGAGGCTCGGCGGCAGGCACCTGGAAATGATCAAAGCTATAGGAACGAGGCATCCAACATCCCCCAAGTTGTGGAAGCGAGTCCGTCCGAGAAGCTATGGAGCCCCCCCACCGCTCGGAACACCACGCGAGCCCGCGAATCGCTCGGACGTTCGCTCCTCGACCAGTTGAGCCCAAAGAGCGAGAGACCTGTTCACCAACGGGCTTCTCCCAGGGGAAGTGATGCCTGGCCGCCAGGAAGAGCAGGCGCGCAAGCAAGCCTTTCATTCTGGAAGTCGGAGCGTCACGAATCCCGGTGTACAACTGCGGCCACATGCCGCTCGCGCCCTTCCTCCCCCGGCCTTCCTCCCTGCTCCCCTTCACCCTGCTTGCCCTCGGCCTGGTGGCCTTGGGAGCCGAGGCCCAGCCGAGCCTCTCCGTGCAGCCCGGGACGGCCAAGCCGGGCGATCCCATCCTCGTCACCGTGCGCGGCGTGGACGGCGCGCCCTCGGGCACGTTGGCGGGCCGGACCCTGCACTTCTTCGAGGCCTCAGGCGCCTGGCAGGCGCTGACGGGGCTTCCGGTGGAGCAGGCCGTGGGCCGGGTCGACGTGAAGGTGGAGGGCCCGCACCCGCGCGCCGGAGAGCCTGTGAAGCTCGCGGGCACGCTGGACGTGGTGGAGCCCGGCTTCCCCGACCGGCAGCTCCAGGTGGCGGGCAAGTACATCAAGCCGCCGGAGTCCGTGAAGGCGCAGATCGCCGAGGACAAGGCCGCGTTCGCCGCCGCCTTCGCTCAGCCCTTCGGCCCGCTGCGCTTCGAGCGCAACTTCGCCTGGCCGCGCCAGGATCGCATCACCGCACCCTTCGGAGATCGCCGCTCGTTCAACGGCAAGCTCCAGAGCCAGCACTTCGGCACGGACATTGACGGCAACACGGGCGATCCCATCTACGCCGCCAACGATGGCGAGGTGGTGATGACGCGCGAGTGCTACGCCTCAGGCAACACGGTGATCATCAGCCACGGCGGCGGCCTCTTCACCACGTACTTCCATATGTCGCACTTCGACGTGAAGCCGGGCGACAAGGTGAAGCAGGGCCAGAAGCTGGGCCTGGTGGGCAAGACGGGCCGCGTCACCGGCCCCCACCTCCACTGGGGTGTGAAGGTGGATGGGCTCTGGACGGACGGCCTCACGCTGCTCAAGCTGGACTTCTTCGGCAACCCCGAGCCTCGAGTGGCCACCGCCTCGGGCGGCTCCGGCCAGCCCGCCCCCGCTCCCGAGGCCGGGGCCGGCAAGGGCGCCGTCCCCGCTACCTCCAGCGTGACCCCGTAACCGGGCCGCGGCTGGGCTACCACACCTGGGGGAGGCTCAGCGCGGCGCGGGCCTCGTCCGGCGTCATGGGCTCGCGGCCCACGTCCCGCGCCAGCCGCACCGCCTTCTCCACCAACGGCGCGTTGCCCTTGGCCATCTGCGTGCCGGCCGTGTCCAGATAGAAGTTGTCCTCCAGGCCCACGCGGATGTTGCCTCCCAGCACCAGCGCCGCCATCACCAGCGGCCACTGCACCTTGGAGATGCCGATGATCTCCCAGGTGTCCTGCGGGCCCACCTGCCGAGCCATGTGCGCCAGGTTCTCCGCCGTGGGCGCCACGCCCCCGAGCACCCCGAGGATGAAGCTGTACTGGAGCGGCCCCTTGAGCGCGCCCATGGCCAGCAGCGGCTGCGCGTTGTGGATGTGGCCCAGATCGAAGCACTCCAGCTCCGGCTTCACGCCTCCGGCGCGCATGGCCTCGGCGGCCATGAGGATGTCCGAGAACGGGTTCGGGAACACGAAGTCGAAGACGAAGCCCTTCCGCTTCTCCGAATACTTCGCATAGTTCATCGAGCCCATGTTGAGCGCCGCCATCTCCGGGCGCGTCTCGGAGACATAGGCCAGCCGGCCGCGCTTGTCGCCCTCGGCCTCCACCCCCATGTTGAAGCCCCCGGTGGAGAAGTTGATGATGATCGGGCAGCGCTTGCGGATCTCCTCGCGGATCTGCCGGTAGATCTCCGTGCGCCAGGTCTGCTCGCCGGAGTCCGGCTCCCGGGCGTGGATGTGCACCACGGCGGCGCCCGCGTCGTAGACGCGCTTGGCCTCCTCGGCGATCTCCACCGGCGTGTACGGCAGATAGGGGCACTGCTCGCGCTTGGCCAGCACGCCAGTCAGCGCGCAGGTGACGATGACCTTGTCCTTCACCAGAGGCATACGGGGCTCTCCTGACGCGCTCGGGGCGCGCTCAACGATCGTTCCACTTCGGGGGACGCTTCTCCATGAAGGCGGTGACGCCCTCGGCGGCATCCTCGGCCATCACGTTCAGCGAGAGCTGGGACGCCAGGAACTCCAACGCCGCGGGCAGCGGCAGATCCTCGGCGGTGAAGAAGGCGCGCTTGCCCAGGGCCAGCACCGCCTGACTCTTCCCCGCCAGCTTCTCCACGAGCGCGCCCACGGCCGAGTTCAGCTCCGCCGCCGGCACCACGCGGCTGAGCAGCCCCAGCGCCAGCGCCTCGCGTGACGGCAGGCGATCGCCCGTCATCACCAGCTCCAGCGCGCGCTTGCGCCCCACGTGCCGCTGCAGCAGCGCCATCATCATCATGGGGAACAGCCCCACGTCGATCTCCGGCGTGCCCAGCTCGGCCTGCTCCGCGGCCACGGCCAGATCGCACGCCAGCACCAGCCCGAGCCCTCCGGCGAGCGCGTGCCCATTCACCCGCGCCACCGTGGGCTTGCGGCAGCCCTGCAGCCGCATGAGCAGCAGGGCGTAGGAGCGCCGGCCTTCGTGCGTGGCGAGGAAGCCCCCGTCTCCCAGCTGGCCGAGATCTCCTCCCGCGCAGAACACCTTCTCCCCGGCGCCGGTGAGCACCACCACCCGCGCCGCCGGATCCGCCTCCGCGCGTCCCACCGCCTCCATCAGCCCCTGCACCACCGCGGGCGACAGCGCGTTGCGGGCCCGAGGCCGATCAATGGTTACGAGCGCCTGAGCGCCTTGGACCGCGTACCGGACTTCTCCTGCTCCTTCTTCCATGGCACCTCCGGATCGGCCCCGCCGGCGAGGACCCCGTGAAGGAAGGATCCCGCGATCTGCTCCTTGGCCCGCTCCAGCTTCTCCGGGTCGCGGGGATCCACCAGCCCCAGCACCAGCGCGGTGAACGCCATCTCGATGTTGCCGAAGAACAGCGCCGCGGCCAGCTGCGGATCCAGCTCGGCCCGCAGCTCCCCCGCGGCCTGGGACTTGGACAGCATCTCCGAGCACAGCCGGATGGCATCCATGAAGGCGGTCTGCCGGTTCACCCGGCCCCCGGGGCTGCGGGCGACCTCGGCGATCAGCACCTTCACCCCTCGGGGATCCACCCGGTAGGCCTCGAAGGCCACCTCCGTAATGCCGCGCACCTTCTGCTCGAGCGAGCCCTCGCCCTCGATGACCGCGCGCACCCGGGTGACGAAGCCGCTCCAGCCCGTCTCGAAGACGGTCTCCAGCAGCTCATCCTTGTTCTTGAAGTAGTGGTAGACGAGCCCGTAGGCCACGCCCGCCTCGCGCGCCACGTCCGCGATGCGGCACCCGTGGTAGCCCTTGCTCGCGAAGACGTTGATGGCCGCTCGGAGGATGGTGCGGCGACGCTCGCCCTCTTTCGCTCCTCCGTCGGCCGCCTTGGGGGTCTGCTGGCTCACACCTTCCTCCGCGGCCGATTGACTCCAGAATCAGCCGCGGAGGACCCTACGGACGGCGGGGCCGCCGGTCAATGCCCTTGGCGCAACTACAGCACCGTGCCGCTCATGGGCGGTGCGTTGACGAGCACGACGTGCCCTGCCTCCTGGGAGGCCGTGTACCGGCACCCGGCGTTCACATCGAACTTGATCGCCGTGGGGTAGGCCGGGGCCGGCGGGACGGAGGCCGGATCGTGCTGGTCGCGGATGTTGTACGCCTCCACGGACAGCGACGGGTAGGTGAAGGCCACGCCCTTGGGCAGGTTCTCCACGATGACCGGGCCGGTGTTGCCGGTGCTGCAGCCGTCGCTGTCGCTGTTCTGGGCAATCCGGTTGAACCAGGGATCCGACAGCAGGAACACGACGTTCTGCGAGCCGAAGTGCGGCAGGTTGATCAGCGTGCCCGAGGGCGGCGAGAGCTGCCGGACAATGGGCGTGCGGTTGAGCGCCGTCTCGTCGCGATCCAGCGGGTGCGGCCAGCCCGTCCAGAGGATGCGCTCCTGCACCCAGATCAGCGTGGTGGCGTCATACTTGCCGTTCTTCCCGTCCCAGTGGCCATTGCCGTTGGTGTCCACGAAGCGCTCGCCGTCATCCCACGTGCCGTTGTCGTTGCTGTCGACGAAGGGCTCGGTCAGATCGTACTTCGGGTCGAACTCGCCCTCGTCGAACTGGCCGTTGTTGTTCTTGTCGTTGAAGCCCTCCTCGCCCGTGGTGACGGCGATCATGGCCACCAGGTTGTCACGCGGGTTGTTGATGCGGTTGGGGCGGATCGGATCATCGCGCCGAGGCTCGGGCTGATCCAACTGCGGGTTGACCACGGTGCCGTAGTCCCGGATGGGGTTCTGCAGCCAGTAGAAGGGGTGCATCCACAGGGGCGCCAGGTACTCGCCCGTGTGCGTGGCGTCGTTGGGCGGGTTCCAGCTGAACGTCCCCGGATCCGTCTCCACCGGCACCGGGTAGGACGTCTTGTAGAGGATCGCCGCGTTGCCCACCACGTCCGAGACGGAGGTGGAGCTCGGCCCCACGGTGCCCGCCTCGGTGAGGAAGGAGACCTGGGCGCCGGCGATCCCATCTCCGTTGCGGTCGCCCACGTGCGCGAAGCAGCGCGCCTTCACGCCCGCGATCAGGTAGCGCGTCTCGTCCCACGCGCCAATGGCGTGCAGACCGCCCGAGGCGGTGCCCGAGAACTGGCCGCACTGGAAGGTGAACTGCTTGCCGTTGGCGGCCGCGCCCGCGAAGGACACCGCCGGGCTGAGGGCCGTCTTGTCATCCGAGGTGGCGATCACCACCACCGAGGCCACACGGCCATTGGCCACCAGCTGGGTGGACGCGATGCCATCCCCCACGTTGGTGCTGGAGTCGGTGGGGTTGAGCGTCACCCCCGGCACGTCCGACTGCAGCGCGAAGTGCACAGGCGTTCCCGCCTGAGGATTGCCGCGCGTGTCGATCGCCCGGAACCGCAGGGTGGTGATCTCCCCCAGCCTGGGGTTGGCCGGAGACTGGTCGACAAATTCCAGCGTGGCGGGGGGCGGCGGCGAGCACGCCAGCAAGGCGCTCGCGAGCACCATGCATGAGGCCAGACCCAGACGCATCTGCGGTGACTCCTTGGAAGAGGAAGGGCCATGCGCCACAGGTGACGCCCAGCCGACAATTTCCCATCTTCCAGGGCTGCCCTGTGTCGAGTCAAGGACAGGGCACGGTGCCGCGGGCCTCGGGAAAGGCGCCGCGGCACCGGGGCTAGGCCGCCGAGCCGTTGAACATCACCCGCGCGACGCCCAGCAGGCGATCGACATCTCGGGCGGTGAGCCCTCGCGCCCGAGCAAAGTCCGACAGCGGACGCAGCAGATCCTCGGTCTGAGCGAGGGACTGCTCCGTTCCGGCAAACAGCTCCCCCAGGCTCACACCGAGGGCGCTGGCGAGCGCGGCGAGGGTCTCCACATGGGCGACCCGCTCTCCGCGCTCGATCATGGAGAGAAATGACACGCTGATCTGAGCCCGCTCGGCGAGCTCTTCCTGGGTCCAGCGCTCAGGCCGCTGCGTGCGAAGCTCGCGGATGCGTTGGCCGATACGTTTTCCGAGTTCCGACACGAAAATCCTGCCCTCCTGGGGGTCGTTGTAAGGTTATGACAACCACTGGCGGCATTCGGGGATTCCGCTGTCCGTCAACCTCCTGACCCGAAAGCCCCGACACCGGCCACACTCAGGTTGACACCAAAGTCTGGCCGCTTCTGCCCTCGACGCAGCGTGGCAACTCCCTCGATGCGCCAGCAGTCACACGCGGGACCGTACGACACCCCCAGCACCTGTTGAGCCAGGGGTGACTGAGTCTTCGCGAGTGGCTGTAGAATGGCCTCGTAGCGCAAACCGAGCCCGATTCCGAGCGCCAAACGCGAGCCCGCGACAAGCAGCTGGGCACGGGCATGGCTCTCAGCCGCGGGACCAACCAGGGCATCAATCCCCCGGCGGAGCGGGTCCGAGCCGACCGCCACCAGGTCGTCATACCGAGCATAGAGCCCCGCGCCCTTTCCATTGTCGATGGAGGCATCCGCACTGAATTGAGTGATGCGGGTGGTGTTTGGATCCCAGCGCAGCAGCGCCCCACCATTGAGCACCCCCGCGCTGGCATTCAGGCGCGCATAGGTGTCACGCAGCACCCGCCTGGATTGCTCGGACTCGCTCAGCGGGCCGAAGATCAGCCCACGACGCGTCAGGTCAAACCCCTGCCCGAGGCGGAGGCGGAGCACCTCGCGCCGCTGATCGCCCTTTTTGATCTGGAGGGACTGGGCCACCTCCACCACGGCTTGCAGGAAGCCCTGGCTCCGGCCATCCGTCCCGACAGGGAGCGCCGCGTCAATCTCGTCATAGAGCTGGGGTGGGCGATCAGGCGAGGCGCCGGGCGCTGGGACGCCTCCCCACACGCCAGGCACGTAGCGCAGCTCCACGGAGGGCACCAGGGTGTGGCGCCAGGCGTCCCCCTTCCCTTCATAGGTGCGCGCCAGCTCCGAGTCCGCCACCAGCCCCAGCAGCGGATAGCCCCGCTGGGCCGTGTGCCCGGACACCTCGCCCACATAGAAGTCCTGGCGGAGCGCGAGGGAGGGTGTCAGCCGCGCGTAGGGCCCCAGCCCGAAGGAGGTGGACAGGCGCGGGAAGAAGTCCAGCCGATCGCGCGCCTCGCGGTCCGAGCCGTTGAAGAGGCCATCCGATTGGGTGGGATCGGGCAACGGCGTCTTCCCATCCGGTCCAAGGACGTCCCGCAGCTGCCCCTCCGGGCTGATGAGCTGCTGGGTGCGAGCGGGGTTGAAGAGGCCGTCCTCGCCCTCGTCTCCGAAGCTCTTGGAGAAGGGCGCCAGGCGGGTGAACTCCATGCGCAGCCCGGCGGCCCATCGGCCGGCGATGAGCTGCTCGGGCAAGGCCACCGTGAGGGCCGGCAGCTTCTGGAAGGTGATGGGGCCTGGGAGGACGGGCTGGGACGGATCCGTGACGGCGGGGACGCGATCCTCGCGCAGGAATGAGTAGGCCCAGCGGATGTCCTGCCGCAGGGAGACCTCGAGGCCCGCGTAGTGCTCCTCGCCGCGGTGGTAGATGACGCCGCTGCTGCGCAGGTACTGGTTCTCTCGGGCGACGATGTCCGCGGTGAGATCTCGCGTGTAGAAGCCATCCGAGACGAACCCCGCGTCGATCCGATCCCGGAACCCCCCGCCGAGATCCTGGATGTGCTGCCAGGAGGCCTCGCCCCGCAGCCCCCGCGCTTCGGGGACGTACCCCGCATTGGGATCATTGCCCACGCGGAAGAACTGTCCGGTCCTCGGGTCGCGGAGAGGCTGGAGATCGTACACGCCGCCCAGGGTGAGCCGCCCGTGGGTCTGCTCGCTGGGCACATAGCGGAACTCGCCGAGCAGGCGTGGGCCCCGCATGCCCACGAAGCGTGGCTCGATGCGGTTGACGGTGCCCCCCGCTTCCAGAGTGAAGGGGTGGTTCTCGTTCGCGGCGCCGGTGTAGTAGCCCGGAGTGAGCGTGAGATCATAGCTGCGCCCGAGCGTGAAGAAGATGGGCTGGTCGATGCCAAAGCCGTTGAGGCCGGAGGTGGTGGGGCGCGGCACCAGCAGGCCCGAGCGCCGCTCGGCCAGAGGCAGGTACAGCCAGGGCAGCGCCAACACCGGCACCGAGTGCACGTACACCACGGGCCAGGTGAGGATGGCGCGCTCGCCCACCTCCACGGAGGCGTTGCTGGCCTCCACGCGCCAGCTGGGCTCTCCCGGGCTGCACGCGCACGGGGAGAAGGACAGATCATCCACCTGGAAGGCGTTGGGGCCGGTGCGCTTGATGTGCGTGCCTTTGAGGAGCACGGGCGTGTCGCCCAGCTGCCGCAGCTGCTGGGGCGTCTCCGCGGCCCGGAGCGCCTCCGCGGTGACGTTGCGCTTCTGCATGAAGAGGCCGCCCTTGACGCTGGCCTCGTTGGAGCGCAGGTCCACCACCACCTCGTCCGCCACGGCGGCGAACTGCCCGCTCACGAACATCACATTGCCGGTGGCCTTCGCCGTCTGCGCCGCCTGATCGTAGGTGACCTCGTCCGCGCGCAGCACCGTCTCGGCCGTGCGCAGCTCGGTGTGGCCGCGAGCGGTGAGCAGCTGCCGGTCCGGCTCGTAGACGACGAAGTCCGCGTTCACCTCGACCGTCTGCCCGGTGGGGAGCTGGATCTGGGTGGACAGCGGGATCTGCGCCGAGACGAGCAGCGCGACGGTCGCCGGAAGCAGGAGGCTCATGGCCCCCTCTGCCTACCGAGGCGGGCGCGGGAACTCCAGGGAGATGGTGTTGCCCTCCTGGCGAGTCTGCACGGGCACCTGCGCCTTGAGCTTGATGGAGACGCGCACGGAGCGGTCCGGCCCCGCGGTGGGATCCACCTGGGCCACGGCGGTATCGAAGAAGGACGTGTCGAGCGCACGGGTGTTGTTACCCTTGCCGATCTGCGTGTTCTCCAGCATGAGGACGATCTCGTTGCGGCCCTCGGAGACCTTGTAGCTCACCGGCTCGTTGGTGCGCACGAAGACACGCGCGCCGCCGGACTGCTGTTGGAAACCGACGAGTTCCAGGATCTTGTGCCGCCCGGAGACGGCCGCTGAGGAGGGACCCTCCGGCTCGGGCCGGTGCGGGGGCTCGGCGCTGGCCACCCGGGTGGCACGGGCCGCCTCCTCTTGGCGCTTCTTCTCTTCCAGCGCGGCCAGACGCTTCTGCTCGGCCTCCTCCGCCTTGCGCTTCTTCTCGTCGGCCTCCTGCTGCCGCCGGGCCTCGACCGCCGCTCGCGCCTCGTCCTCCTTGTGCTTCCTCTCTTCCAGCGCGGCCAGACGCTTCTGCTCGGCCTCCTCGGCCCGGCGCTTCTTCTCGTCGGCCTCCTGCTGCCGCTTGGCCTCGACCGCCGCTCGCGCCTCGTCCTCCTTGCGCTTCTTCTCCTCCAGCGCGGCCAGACGCTTCTGCTCGACTTCCTCCGCCTTGCGCTTCTTCTCGTCGGCCTCCTGCTGTCGCCGGGCCTCGGCCGCCGCTCGCGCCTCGTCCTCCTTGCGCTTCTTCTCCTGAGCCTCCGCCAGCTTCTTGGCCTCCGCCTCGGCGCGGGCCGCCTCCTGCTGGCGCTTCTTCTCCTCGGCCACCGCCAGCTCCTGGGCGCGACGCTCGTCCTCGGCCTTCTTCGCCGCCTCCGCGCGGGCGGCCTCCTCGGCCTTCTTCGCCGCAGCCACCGTGGCCGCTGCATCCGCCTGGGCCTTCGCCTGGGCTTCACGGTCCGCCTGGGCCTTCGCGGCGGCATCCGCCTGGGCCGTCTGGGCCGTCTGAGCCGTCTGGGCCGTCTGAGCGGTACCCGCCTGCGCGCCGGTCCCTGTCGTCTGCGAGGTGCCAGCCTGGGCCGTAGTCCCTGCCGTCTGCGAGGTGCCAGCCTGGGGCTCGGCCGCCGTCGTGCCCGAGGATCCCTGCACGGGTTGCCCAGGCCCCGGCATCGCCTGGGCCACGAGCGGCCCTCCCTCCAGCACCTTCACCATCAGCACGTTGCCGCTCACCTGGATGTCGGTCTCGATATCCCGGTCGTAGCCGATGAGCACTCGGGCAATAGAGGACGACTCCGAGCCGTAGTTGGCCGAGCGCAGCCCCGTGATGAAGCCGTTATTCACCCGCGTCTCTTCCGGCACGCCCTTGAGGATGGCCTCGGAGATGTCGATCACGAGCCGCGGCGGATCCGTCATGGTGAAGGTGGTGAAGTTCGGCTTCTTCGTGCCGGTGATCTCCACCGTGCTGCCGTTCACCTTCACGCTCGTGATGGTGTTGAGCTCCACCTTCTCCTGCGCGAGCGCAAGGAGGGGAACCAGCACCCCGACGAGCACTGACACGGCCAGCCACTTCATCGAACGAGATCCCTTCTTCAGTGAGCGCGACTGTAGAGCATGCGCCCCCGGGCTCCAATTTCCTGGCTCGGGTCTTGCTTGGGGAGCTAGCGGAGGCGCGGCAGCACCGGCGAGCGCACTCGGTGGGTCCGGGCGTACTCGATCAGATTCTTGATGTCGTAGCAGATCTGCCGGATGTCGTGCCCCATCGTCAGCTCGATGTGGCTGTTGCCCTTCACCGGCCGCCACAGCAGGTACTCGCTCTTGGCGGCGCGGTAGACGCTCCGAGTGGACTCCACCGAGGCCAGCGGATCCAGATCCCCGAAGATGATGGCCATGGGGATCGTGATCTTGGAGAAGCCGCGCTTGAAGTCGTAGTCGGTGCGGTAGCAGACCATCTCCCCGCGGCGGATCCACCGGGCGAACTGCTCCAGCACCTTGCGAGGCTCTCGCTCGCCTCCCTCGCGCAGCAGCCAGCGGATGTCCTGGCCGCTCACCCGGGCGGGGTTGCTCAGCCTGTTGATGCGCGCGGCCAGCCGCTCGTAGAGCGGGTGCCCCTCGGCGCGGGCCATCTGCTTCTCGGCGAACTTCAGCCACGTATCCACGGGCACGTAGTTGAAGCGCGAGGCCTTGGGGTCCGCCTGGGGCTCCAGCTTCTTGCCCAGCTCGCGGTTGAGCACCTTCGCCCCGCGCGCCAGCAGCGAGCGGCCCAGGTGGCCCAGCTTCTCCTGAGCGTTGAGCCCCGCCAGCGTCATGTCCACCATGCCGCCCAGGGCTGGCGCGCTCATGGCCAGCGCCTTGAGCATGAAGAAGCCCCGGCCCAGGTCCGCCGGCGAGCCGATGGTGATCAGCCCCTCGAAGTCGTCGTGGATGCCGGCGTAGCCGTAGCCCAACATCCCGCCCATCGAGTGGCCGCAGTAGAAGATCTTGTCCCGCCGGGTGATGCGCTTCACCCCGGAGACGGCCGCCGGCAAGTCGTAGAGGAAGTAGCTGTCGATGTCCCAGCCGTAGTCCAGGTCCGGCGGCAGCGGCCTGCGGAAGCGCGTGGCCCGCTCGCGCTGCAGCTCCAGCGAGCTCTTGCCGTGCCCGCGCAGCTCCAGGATGTGGATGTCCACGCCGAAGAAGAGCAGGTTCTTCACGAACTGGCCGCTCGTCCACGCGTGCCGGTTCTGCGAGAAGCCGTGCACCAGCAGCAGCACCTCGCCGAACAACGGCTGCGCGAAGGGCTGCTTCACCGGCCGGTAGCGGGTCATCATCAACGACCAGCCGTCCGCCGTCTCCACCACGTACTTCGTCTTCTGATAGAGCGCCCGGAAATCGACCTCGTCAACGGTCGGTAACCGCGGACCTGGAGCTGCGGTTCTCCAATCATCCGGCAGGCGCATGTCTGAAATTTACTTCCCCTGATGCAATGCGCCAAGGCTTTGGCCCAGGCGAGCCCGGGCTGCTCCCACCAGAAACAAGGAGCCCGTACATAAGACGACGTCCTCCTCCCTCGCGAGGGCTCTCGCGCCCGCCAGGGCCTCGTCCAGGCTGGCATAGGCACGTACATCCGAGCACAGAGCACGCGCCTCTTCGACGTAGCGCTCGGGCGCCAGGGAGCGCGGAGTGTCCAGGGGCGTGAGGTGGATGGAAGCGCAGCGCGGAAAGAGGGCCCGCATCATCGGCGCGCGATCCTTGTCGGCCACCACTCCGAACACCGCGTGGATCCGCCGCCCGGGGTACAGGCTCTCGAGCGAGGCCAGCAACACGGCCACGCCGCCAGGATTGTGAGCCCCATCCAACACGACGGCCGGTCGCTTGCTCAGCTCCTCTAGGCGCCCGGGCCAGTACGCGGAGGCCAGGCCCGTGCGTGCGGCCTCCGAGGAGACGAGCACGCCCCGCACATCGAGCTGCTCCAGCGCGGCGAGCGCCATGGAGGCGTTCTGCCGCTGGTGAGGACCTCGCAGGGAGATCGACAGGCCGTCCAAGCTCCACTTCTGTCCCCGATAGGTGAGCCCTGCTCCGGGAGCTTCCTCCAGGGTGAAGTCCCTGCCCTCGAGCAGCATGGGAGCGCCCACCTCCCCTGCCCTCCGGGAGATGGCCTCGAGCGCCTCGGGCTCCTGGCGGCTGACCACCACGGGCACGCCCGGTTTGAGGATGCCCGCCTTCTCCCCGGCGATGGCTCCGAGCGTGTTCCCCAGATACTCCATGTGATCGAAGGAGATGGGGGTGATGGCGGTGACGAGCGGCGTCACGGTGTTGGTGGCGTCCAGCCGCCCGCCGAGCCCCGTCTCCAGCACGGCCACCTCCACGCCCTCCTGGGCGAAGTGCCAGAAGCCCAGCACGGTGCCGAACTCGAAGTACGAGAGAGGTGCGGGCGAACTCGCGGCCTGCGGGTAGCGCTCCAGCACCTCGAGGATGCGGCGGCCTAGCATGTCGCGGGGGATCTCCGCGCCATCCACCTGGATGCGCTCGGTGACGCGCTCGAGGTGCGGTGAGGTGTAGAGCCCCACCCGGTGTCCGGCGGCACGCAGCGCAGCCGCCGAAAAGGCACAGGTACTGCCCTTGCCATTGGTGCCCGCCACGTGGAGCGAGCGGTAGCGGCGCTCCGGGTGGCCCAGGGCCTCGAGCGCCACGTGCATGCGCTCCAGGCCCGGCTTGATGACGGACGGGTTGAGCCGGGCGAAGAAGTCCAGCGCCTCGTCGGTTGTCCGGGGCGGCATCATGCGGCGGCACGATACTCCAGTTCATCCCCCAGCAGTCGCCACCTGCGTTGGCACTCCACAGCCGAGCCCACTTCCCTCATGCAGACTCCAGAATCCCTGTTCATCCACGAAGTGGGCCATGGCCCGGCGGTTGTCCTCTTGCACGGCTCGCCAAGCTCGGTGGCCTTCTTCGAGCCGCTCGTGACAGCCCTTCAGAGCCATCGGCGCGTGCTGATCCCCGAGCTGCCTGGCTACGGCCAGAGTCCGCCGCTGGCTGGCCCTCGCCTCTTCGAACGAACCCAGGAGCTGCTCGAGGAGGCGCTGCGCGCCCGGGGAGTCACCCAGGCCGCGGTCGTTGGCTTCTCGCTGGGCTCCTGGCGAGCCCTCCGCCTGGCGCTCACGGGCCGTCTGGAGGTGACTCAGGTTGTAACGCTCGGAGGTTTTGCCGCGTTGGCGCCCGAGCATCGTGACGCCCTGCGCGCGACGGCCGACATGCTCCAGAGGATGCCGGACTTCACGGACCCTGCCTTCCGACGGCCGGTCGCGCTCAACTTCATGGCCCCGGCCTTCGCCTCCGCTCACCCGGAGGCCGTGAGCGAAGTGGAGGCCTGGCTCGACAGCACCACACCCGCGTGGCTCTCCATCGAAGCCCTCTCCACCGCGAACGTGGAGGACCTGCACCCACGCCTTGGCTCCCTGCGCGCTCCCCTCACCGCGCGAGTCGGAGAGCTCGATCGCTCCACCCCTCCGGCCTACAGCGAGCGGATGGTGGCGGCGGCTCCTCACGCGGTGCTCCAGCGTGTGCCCGGCTGCGCCCACGCGCTCCTGCTCGAGGACAGGGAGGGCACTGTCGCCGCGTTGAGGGCCGCGCTCGACGCGTGAGTGCTCAGGGCTCTCCCCCCTTGTCGACGAGCGCCGAGTACACGAGCTGCCGCAGCTGTGAGCGCAGCGGATAGGTGCTCGACGGGAGTAGCTGGGTCATGAACACGACGGTCATCTGCTCGATCGGGTCGACCCAGAACGAGGTGCTCGCCATGCCGCCCCAGTGGTACTCGCCCGTGCTCGACAGCGTGCGGTAGGCGACCGGATTGACGACCACGCCGAACCCGAGCCCGAACCCCACCCCGTCGTACCGCGTCTCGGCGAACAGGGGCCGGCCATAGGTGGCGAGATCCACGCCTCCCGGCAGATGGTTCCGGGTCATGTAACGGACGGTCCGCGGAGACAGCAGCCGCACGCCCTCGAGCTCGCCCCCATTCAGAAGCATCCAGGTGAAGCGCGTGTAGTCGCGCGTCGTCGACACCAGCCCGCCGCCTCCTGACAGCCAGGAAGGCGGCGTCACCTGCTTGCCGGGCGTGTCCATGCGGCCCGGCTGGGTGCGCCCGGGGCTCATGGCGTACAAGGCCGCCAGGCGGCCCTGCTTGTCCTCGGGGCACCCGAAGGAGGTGTCCCTCATCCCGAGCGGGCCGAAGATGCGCTCGGCGAAGAAGGCGTCGAGCGGCTGCCCGGAGATGACCTCGATGAGCCGGCCGAGTACGTCCGTCGCCACCGAGTAGTTCCACTCCGCACCGGGCTGGAACGTCAGCGGCAGCTCCGCCCACGCGCGCACGCATGCGGCGAGATCAAAGCCCTCCGGCGCGCCGGCCTCGAAGCCGCGAAGCCGGTGGATCTCGTCGGTGACGTGCACCCGGTGGAAGCCGTACGTCAGCCCCGCGGTGTGCGTGAGCAGGTGCCACACGCGAATCGGCTCGGTCGCGGGAACGGTGACCGGCTTGGTGGCCGGGCCTCCCACGTAGACGCGCGGCTGCGCGAACTCGGGCAGCCAGCGGCTGACGGGATCGGACAGCTCGAACGCACCCTCCTCCCACAGCATCATCGCCGCGACGGAGGTCACCGGCTTCGTCATGGAGTAGATGCGCCAGATCGTGTCTGTCTCGACCGCGCGGCCCGCCTCCTTGTCGGCGAGCCCATATGAGCTCAGATGCGCCACCTTGCCGTGGCGCGAGACCATCACCTGCCAGCCCGCGAGCCGCCCATCGTCGACGTAGCGGCGGAAGTGCGTGTCGATACGCCGCAGCCGCCGCGCGTCCAGGCCGGCCTCGCCCGGATCGACGTCGATGCCAAACTCCGCCATGCGTTGAATCTCCTCGCGGCGCAGTCTGGCACACGGCGGCCCACGCGCATCCGGAAGCTTCTCTCCGCCAGAAGCCCCCGAGCGCCTCGCCGCGCTTGGGGGTCCTGGGTTGACTCGGAGCAGGCTCCTGTCAGTCGCAGTTCACGTCGTTGTAGGTGTTGAACGGCTCACCCGCGGCGACATTCTGCGGCACGCCCGTGGCGGGGCACGTGGCTTGGACCTGGCCATCCGAGGAGGAGATCATCCACGTATCGGCTTTATCGCTGCCGAGCGTGTTGTCCACGTCGCCCGCGGCATAGGCCAGGAAATCCCAGCTCTCCTCGGCGCCATAGATGCCAGCGGCGTCGGCCATGCCATTCCTGGAGGCATTGGCATTCCAGGTCGGAGAAGCCACCGGCTCCACCGTGAAGAAGGGCGGGAAGCTGGTGAACTTGAACTGGTCCGTCCCCACGCACGTGTCCGTGTTGTGCTGCTGCGAATTGATGCCAGAGCGATCCTCAGAGGAGGAGCAGCCATTCTCGAGGTGGTAGCTGTAACGGTTGCCACGCTCGGGGCTGAAGCCGGTGGAGCGAATGGTGCTGGACGGCATGCGCTGCTGGGTCCGCAGCCCGGTGAACAGGCTCTTGAGGTTGGTGTTCGCCTCGGACTGCCGAGCCCGCGCCTGGAAGCGCACGAAGTTGGGAATCGCAATCGCGGCCAGGATGCCAATGATGGCCACCACGATCATGAGCTCGATGAGGGTAAAGCCGTAGCGGTGACGTCGCGTCGTCATGGGAGTGCTCCTTGTCGTTGCATGTGAAGGGGATGAACTGCGACGAATGGGAAGAGCAATCAGCGGGCCACGCGCGAGGATTCAGCGAGCCCACCAGATTGCTGAGGGTTGGCTCGCGAGCCCCGAGCGCGCGGCGACAAAGCAGGGCAGCTCGGTGACGAGCCTCGGCAGTGACAAGATTTTTCACCGGCCGCGGCGCACGCCGTCACTGAGGCCGTGTGGCTCTCCCTGCGGAGCACGCTGGAACTGGAGGTGCCCTGGCGCTGGCGGGAGTTCGTGTAGACCTTTGGATCTTCTGTGGTAGACGGCACGGGCACGTACTGGCCTGCCAGGCAACCGCGCCCCGAGGAGGGCATCCATGCAGATCGCGAAGGACAGCGTCGTCTCCATCGACTACCGGCTGCACCTGGGAGACGGGAAGATCATCGAGGAGAGCGAGCCGGACGATCCGCTCGTCTACCTGCACGGCTATGAGGAGATTGTCCCCGGGCTGGAGAAGGCCCTGGAGGGCAAGAAGGCGGGCGAGTCCTTGAAGGTGCAGGTCTCCGCCGAGGAGGGCTACGGGGAATACGATCCGGACGGCGTGGAGGAGGTGCCGCGCGAGGACTTCCCGGCGGATCTGGAGCTGGAGGCCGGCGGCGTCATCAGCGCCACGGATGACGAGGGCGACGAGGTGGACTTCCTGGTGAAGGAACTGCGCGACAAGACGGTGGTGGTGGACTTCAACCACCCGCTGGCGGGCAAGACGCTCCACTTCGAGGTGAAGGTGCGCGAGGTGCGCGCCGCCACCGAGGAGGAGCTCGAGCACGGCCACGCCCACGGTCCGGACGACCACGACCACGACCACTGAGCCGTCCGGAGCCGGTTGGAGCCAACAGTTGGCTCCCACCGGTTGAATCGAGCAGGAGGCTCAGCCCAGCAGCCCGAGGATCTGCCCCAGCTTCGTGCGCAGGTCCTTGCGCGGGACGATGGCGTCGATCATCCCGTGCTCCAGCAGGAACTCGGAGCGCTGGAAACCCTCGGGGAGCTTCTGGCGGATGGTCTGCTCGATCACGCGCGGGCCCGCGAAGCCGATGAGCGCCTTGGGCTCGGCGAGGATGATGTCTCCCAGCCACGCGAACGAGGCCGCCACCCCGCCCGTCGTCGGGTGCAACATGATGGAGATGTAGGGCTTGTTGCCGGTGCGGAAGCGGGCAATGGCCGCCGACGTCTTCGCCATCTGCATGAGGGAGAAGATGCCCTCCTGCATGCGCGCGCCGCCCGAGGCCGAGAAGATCAGCGCCGAGCACTTCAGCTCGTGCGCGCGCTCGAACACGCGCGTCACCTTCTCGCCCACCACCGAGCCCATGGAGCCGCCCATGAACTCGAACACGAAGCAGCCCACCGACACCTGGTGGCCGTCGATCCGCCCCACCCCGGAGATGAACGCGTCGTTCTCCTCCAGGTTCTTGCGCGTGGACTTGAGCCGGTCCTTGTACTTCTTCGAGTCCGCGAACCCGAGCGGATCCTGCGGCTCCAGCTCCTTGTCGAACTCCTCGAAGCTGTCCGGATCCAGCAGGCCCGTCAGCCGCGAGCGCGCCGTCCAGCCGTGGTGGTGCTCGCAGTGCGGGCACACCATCCAGTTCTTCTCCAGCTCCTGCCGGTAGATGATCTCGTCGCAGCTCTCGCACTTGGCCCACAGGCCCTGCATGCGCGAGGGCTGTTCCTCGGCGGTGGGCTCCTGGCGAGTGGAGATACGGGGCTTCTTCGAAAACCAGGCCATGGGAGGCGCGGGGTTAGTCCGGCCGGGAGCGTCCGTCAACCCCTCAGAACTCGAAGGTGTCCCCGAGCTCGAGGATTTCCACTGGCAGTCCGGACAGCTCCCGCTTGAGCTGGCTCACGAAGGCCGGCTTGAGGTGGTACATCAGCACGCTGGTGCCGTTGCGCTCGAACTTGGCCAGCTCGGACTGGACAGTCTGGGGCGTCAGGTGCCCGGACAGATCCGCCAGCTCCTGGAGCGCGTTGGGGAAGCTGGCCTCCAAGAGCAGCGCCTTCAGGTTCTTCACCTGGTTGAGCACCTTCCACAGCTCGTCCGTGGGGCCGGTGTCTCCGCTCATGGCCATGCACGTCTGGCCGTCGGAGATGATGAAGCCGCAGGACTCCACCGGGTGGCTCACCGGGATGGACTGCACGGTGTAGCGGCCCACCTCGAAGGAGCTCCCGGCGCGGAACGTCTTGATGCGCAGCACCGGGTTCTTCTTCGTGGGGATGGAGGTGAAGTCCGGCCAGAGCGAGTTGTTGAACATGTAGTCGCGCAGCGCCTTGGCGCACTCTCGCGACGCGTGGATGGTGACGGGCGTGTCCCGCCGGCCAATCACCAGGTCCGCCAGCAGCGGCAGATCCTTGATGTGATCGAAGTGGCTGTGGCCGACGAGGACGTCGTCCACCTTGCAGAGCTGATCGAGCGTGAGCGTGCTCGTGAGCGCGCCCGCGTCCAGCGCGAGCACGTCATCCACGAGGAAGCATGTGGTCCGGCACGAGGGCAACTCGCCACCGTGGCAGCCAAGGACTTGCAGCTTCACACTAGAGGTCTCCGAACTTCCACTTCATCTCGAGGTACTGGAGAAAGTCGTGCAACCGGGCCGTGTCATACACGGTCAGTCTGTCACCGCTGCGCTCGATCAGCCCGGCCCGCTCGAGGCGATCCAGCATGTGGCGGATGGCAGGTTCCCCTACACCGATCAGCCGGGGGAACTCGCGGATGGGGAAGTCCACCTCGATGCCCTCTTCCATGGGCCGGCCCCGCGTCTGACAGACCTGGAGCACCTGGTGGACCACGCGGCTGGCCGGATCGGACAGCAGCAGGTTCTCGATCTGGGAGTCCGCCTCGGACAGGCGCTCGGCCAGCTTCTTGATCATCCGCACGGCGATCTCGGCGTTGCCGCGGATCATCGCCTCGAACGTCTTGGGATCGATGACCAGGAGCTTGGCGTCCTCCATCACCGTGGCCGTGGCGTTGCGAGGCTTGTTGGAGATGATGGCCATCTCCCCGAAGAACTCGCCGGGCCCGAGCACGGCGAGCACCTTCTCCACGTCCCGTACCTTCTTCGAGATGGAGATTCTCCCGGACTGAAGGACGAACATGTCCTTGCCCGGCTCCCCCTCGTTGAAGAGGACCGTGCCCTTGGGGAACTCCTTGCCGAAACGTTGAAAGAGGGTTTCCTCGGCGCCCATCTGGAGCACGAGTCAACCAGTCCACACCCTCGGGGTCAAATTTCGCGGGGCAGTTTCGTCGGATCAGCCTACTTCGTGGTCGCGGTGAACACCCCGTCCCAGTCCGGTCCCGGACGGTTCCACTTCAGGGTATTGATCTCCTCCAGGTAGCGGCGGCTGGGGGCGTCCTCGGGCCAGAGGGTGAGCACCTGGCGGAATTGGGTCTCGGCCCCGGAGAAGTCCCGGGCGAGGAAGCGCGCCACCCCCGCCTCGAAGGCCTGGATGGCCTCGGCGTCCGCGCCCACGGCGGCGCCCACGGCGCGCAGCTCGTAGATGTCCGTGGGCTCGCGCTTGCCCTTGACGCGCACGACGCCCAGGCGGCGGGCGGTGACGTGGCCGAGCGTCTGGGCGTAGGTGGCGGCGGAGATGAGGATGCGGCTCTCGTACGCCTTGGTGAGCCCCTCGAGGCGGGAGGCCAGGTTCACCGCGTCCCCCATCACCGTGTAGTTGAAGCGGTTCTGGGTGCCCATGTGGCCCACATTCATGAGCCCGCTGTTGATGCCTACACCGATGTCCACCTCGGGCAGCCCGGCGGCGCGCCAGCGGGAGCGCAGCGTCTCCAGCTTCTCCAGGAAGCCCAGGGCGGCGCTGCAGGCGCGCAGCGCGTGATCCGGCTGATCCACGGGCGCGCCCCAGAAGGCCATGATCGCGTCGCCGATGTACTTGTCGAGCGTGCCCCCGTTCTCGAAGATGACGTCCGTCATGGGGGAGAGGTACTGGTTGATGAAGCTGACGAGCTGCTCGGGCGTCATGCGCTCCGAGAGCGTGGTGAAGCCGCGGATGTCGGCGAAGAGGACGGTGAGCTCCTTGCGCTCTCCGCCGAGCTTGAGCTTCTCCGGGTTCTCGAGCACCTGCTCCATGACGCTGACATCCAGGTAGTGCTGGAAGGTGGTGCGCAGGCGGGCCTTCTCGGCGTCCACGGAGAAGTAGCCGAGGAACATGACGGCGAAGGAGGAGGTGACGAGGCTGGCCAGCGGCATCACGGTGGCCACCTGGATGCCGCGGGTGAAGACGAACTGATCCACGGCGAGCCACGCCGCCCCCAGCAGGGCCACGGCCCCCAGCTTCCAGGTGAAGCGCACGCGGGGCAGCAGGCGGGCCAGCAGCAAGGCGGCGCCGAGCATGAAGAGCAGCTCCAGCGGCCGGGCCTCGAAGGGCCGCGTCAGGAAGTCCTGGGAGAGGATGTTGGAGAGGGCGGCGGCGTGGACGTATACGCCGGGCTCGATCTTGCTGAAGGGCGTCACGCGCTGATCGAAGTTGCCCACCAGCGTCACGCCGAGGAGCACCGCCTTGTTGCGCACGGAGGCCGGATCAAAGGAGCCGTCCACCACGTCGGACAGGCTCAGGGTGGTGAAGCTGCTGGCGGGCCCCGGGTAGTTGATGAGCATGAAGGGCTCGTCCTCGGGCAGGGGCACGTGCAGCGGCAGCACCTGCCCGTCCGGCCGGCGCATGCGGGCCCCTGTGACGAGGTGCTCGGGGGCAACGACCACCGGCTCCGCCTGGGAGGACAGGTACGCCGCCGCGGTCTGCAGCTCCAGCGAGGGGATCAGCCCCTTCGGTCCCTCCAGCAGGGCGAAGAGCGGCACGCGCCGCAGGGTGCCATCCGGATCCGGGGCGGTGTTGAAGAAGCCCAGGCGCTCGCTGGCCTGGGCGAGTTGGAGAAGCGGGAGCTGAGCCGACTCCATGCGCCAACTCTTCAGGGTGGCGAGCTCCGCGTTGATCGAGGACTTGGGGACGTCGCCGTGAAACTCGCGGATCAGGCGGGGCTCGAGCATCCGCTGCCACTCCTCGGACTTGCTGGCAAAGCGCTCCCGCTCCTCGCCGGGATAGACGATGACGCCCTGAACCACCCGAGGGGCACGCGAGAGGGCCGCGGCCAGCAGGGCATCCGCGCTGATGGAGGCACGCCTGCGCAGCTCATCCCGGTAGGCGCCGAGGACCGGAGCGCTCTCGGGGGCCTGCTCCAGGGCCCGATCCAGCTCCTGGAGGGCGCCCTGATACGCCTGGGCGCGGCTGTCCACGACCGCGTCGGCGAAGATCATGTCCAGCCCCACCGCTCCGACGCCGGCCTCGTTCAGGCGGTCGATGGCTCGGGCCACGAGATCTCGCGGCCAGGGCCAGAGTCCGAAGCGCTGGGCGCTCTTCTCGTCCACGGCCACGACGACCACGTCCGGGCAGGCGGGCCGAGTGCCCCGGAGGGCGAACTTGAGATCCGTGACGCGGCTCTCGGCGATTTGCACGGCGCGGACGAACAGCGGCGTGGACTGGCCGTCGGCTCGGGTGCCAATGATGGGGGAGGCGTCCACCCACACGTGGAGGGCGCAGAACAGCACGGCCAACCCCAGGGCGAGCGCTTCGAAGCGGAGGCGTGAGAGAAGTGTCTTCATCCGGAAGTGAGGCGCCATGGTAGCCGCAAACGCGACACCTGCGCTTCACCGGGCGAGACAAGCGCCGGGGCTTGCCAGTAGAAGGCCGCCCGTGACGACCTACAAACAGTCCGGAGTGGACATCGATGCGGGCGACGCGTTCGTCGAGCGGATCAAGCCCTACGCCGCGCGGACGGTGCGTCCCGAGGTGGTGGCTGGGGTGGGAGGCTTCGGAGGCCTGTTTGCCCTGCCTCCGGGCAAGTACCGCGAGCCGGTGCTGGTGTCGGGCACGGACGGGGTAGGCACGAAGCTGAAGGTGGCGTTCCTGGCGGGGCGGCACGACACGGTGGGCATCGATCTGGTGGCCATGTCGGTGAATGACATCCTCACCTGCGGCGCCGAGCCCCTGTTCTTCCTGGACTACTTCGCCACCTCGCGGCTGGAGGTGGACGCGGCCTCCGAGGTGGTGAAGGGCATTGCCCTGGGCTGCGAGCAGGCCGGGTGCACGCTGCTGGGCGGCGAGACGGCGGAGATGCCGGGCTTCTACGGCCGGGGCGAGTATGACTTGGCCGGCTTCTGCGTGGGCGTGGTGGAGCGCTCGGAGATCATCGACGGGCGGACGGTGGTGCCGGGGGACGTGCTCATCGGGCTGCCCTCGTCGGGGCTGCACTCGAACGGCTACTCCCTGGCGCGCAAGGTGCTGCTGGAGGATCGGAAGCTGGACTTGAAGGCGACGCCCGAGGGCCTGGATCGGCCGCTCGCGGACGCGCTGCTGGAGCCCACGCGGATCTACGTGAAGGACGCGCTGGCGCTGCTCAAGTCCGTGAAGGTGAAGGGGATGGCGCACATCACCGGGAGCGGGATCCCGGGCAACCTGCCTCGCTGCCTGCCGGACGGGACGCGCGCGGTGCTGAGGGAGAAGGCGTGGAGCCGGCCGCCGATCTTCGATCTGATCTCCCGGCTGGGCGGCGTGGCGCGCGACGAGATGTTCTCCACCTTCAACATGGGGTTGGGGCTCATCGTGGTGGTGGCCAAGGAGGACGTGGCCCAGGCCCTGAGCCTCCTGCACGCCCGGGGCGTGAAGGCCACCGAGGTGGGGCGCGTGGAGAAGGGCCAGGGCGAAGCCACGGCGGTCATCGAGCCATGAGCGCGGCGCGGGCGCGGCTGGGCGTGCTCGTCTCCGGGAGCGGCAGCAACCTGCAGGCACTGCTGGATGCGTGCGCTCAGGCGGACTACCCGGCCGAGGTGGCCTGCGTGGTGTCCAACGTGCCCACGGCGTTCGCGCTGGAGCGGGCTCGCAAGGCGCGCGTGCCCGCGGTGGTGCTGGAGCACAAGGCGTTCAGCTCCCGGGCGGAGTTCGAGAAGGCGCTCGGGGAGGAGCTGAGGAAGGCCGGGGTGGAGTGGGTGTGCCTGGCGGGCTTCATGCGGCTGCTGGGCGCGGACTTCCTGGCGGGCTTTCCGGGGCGGGTGCTGAACATCCACCCTTCCCTGCTGCCAGCGTTCTCCGGGCTGCACGCGCAGCGGCAGGCGCTGGAGCGAGGCGTGAAGATTGCCGGGTGCACGGTGCACTTCGTGGATGCGGGCATGGACACGGGAGCCATCATCGCGCAGGCGGCGGTGCCAGTGCTGCCGGAGGATGACGAGGCGAGCCTGAGCGCGCGGATCCTCCTGGAGGAACACAAGCTCTACCCCTTGGCGGTCCGGCTGGCGGTGACGGGCAAGGTGACGATGCAGGGAGCGCGCACGCGGGTGGACGCTCCGGCCACGCTGGGCGAGCTGAGCCTGCGCAGCCCGGGAGCGCCGCGGTGACGGAGCGGACTCGCGAGGAGCGGCTGGCGGCGTTGCGTGAAGCGCGCGTGGTGCTGGTGAGCGCGTGCCTGCTGGGCGAGGCGTGCCGGTACGACGGGAAGTCGAAGGGCTCGGATCGGGTGATGCGCGCGCTGGAGGGCAAGGAGGTCGTTCCCGTGTGCCCCGAGACGGGAGCGGGGCTCGGCATACCTCGGCCCGCGGTGGAGCTGCGCGGCGGCACGGGCGAGGCGGTCCTGGCCGGACGGGCCCGAGCCGTGGTGGCCGCGACGGGCGAGGACCGCACGGCGGCCTTCCGCTACGGCGCGGAGCTGGCGTTGGAGGCGGCGAAGCGCTTCGGGGCGACGGTGGCGGTGCTCAAGGAGCGCAGCCCCTCGTGTGGCACCCAGGGCACGCAGGTGGACGGAGCGGTGGTGCCCGGAAGAGGCGTCACCGCCGCCCTGCTCCACTCCGCGGGCCTCACGGTGATCAGCGACGAGGAGCTCTGAAAGTCCAAAACCCCCGACATTTGTGCACCGTGAGCCAGCGAGCCGGATCCTGGCTCACCGGCCAGGACCCGGCTTCGGGCATCACACCTCAGGGAGTCACGGACATGTAGGTCCCCGCCTTGGTGTTGTTGTCCTCGATCAGCTCGGAGTGGGCATTGGCCGCATCCGCCACGGCGCCCAGGTAGTACGAGCCCGTGGCGGGAGCGTTGGCGCTCACCACGAGGGAGCGGGTGGTGCATGCGCCGACTGGGAGCGACACCCCCGTCAACCTGCCGAGATAGAAGTCCTCGGGCGGAATGGGAGGCGTGGGCACGCGGATGGTGGAGTCCGCGGAGAAGTAGAGATCCACATCCGTGGTGTCGGTCAGCTGGCCGCGGTTGCACACCGTGATGCTGGCCGAGAAGGCAGCGCCCAGCCTGATGCTGGCAGGGCCCGTCACCGCGGTGACAACGAAGTCTGCCTTGCTCCCCACGCCGATGACGTTGCCCGCCTTGGCGTTGTTGTCCTCGATCAGCTCGGAGCGGGTGTTGTTGGGATCCGCCACGGCGCCCAGGTAGTAGGCCCCGTCCGGAACCGAGGGGGCTGTCACGGACAAGGAGCGGGTGATACACGCGCCCGTTGCGAGGGAGCCGCTCGGCACTGTCCCCAGGAAGAAGTCCTCGGGAGGCCCAGGAGGCGTGGGCACGCGGATGTTGTCATCCGCGGACAGATACAGATCCACACTCGCGGAGTCCGCCATCTGGCCGCGGTTGCACACGGTGACGCTGGCCGTGAAGGCGGCGCCAGGCTTGACGCTGGAGGGACCCGTCACCGCGGTGACGACGAAGTCGGCCTTGGTGCCCACGCCGATGACGTTGCCCGCCTTGGCGTTGTTGTTCTCGATCAGCTCGCTCCGCATGCCATGCGGATCGGCCACGGCCCCCAGGTAGTAGGCACCCTCTGGGACGGAGGGCATCGTCACGACCAAGGAGAGCGTGGTGCAGGCCCCCGCGGACAGGGAAATGTTCGACACCGGCCCCAGGAAGAAGTCCTCGGGAGGCCCGGGAGGCGCAGGCACCTGCACGTTGGTATCGGCGGACAGGTACAGCTCGACGTCGACGGTGTCCGCCATCTGGCCGCGGTTGCAGACGCCCACGCTGAGCGAGACGGAGCTCCCCGGCTGGGCACTGTAGGGTCCCGTCACCGAGGTGATGACGAAGTCCGCCTTGGTGCCCAGCCCCAGCTGATAGCCGGCCAGCACGTTGTTGTCCTCGATCAGCTCGGGCCGAGAGTGGTGCGGATCCACGAAAGCATCCACGTAGTACGGACCGTCAGTGCCCGGAGGAGGCGGCGAGTAGACCTTGCCATTCACGGGTACCGTGACGCACTGGCTGGGGTACAGGTACCCCGTGGGAGCAGTGCCCACAAAAGTGACATCGAGGGGAGCTGGCGGACCCGACGGCCCAGAGGCTGGGAGGGGGACGGCGGACAGGTACACGTCCACATCCGAGGAGTCGGCCTGCGTGCCACGGTTGCAGACCGTGACCTGGGTGCTGAGCAGCTGACCGCTCTGGACACTGGCCGGGCCTGTTACCGCGGTGACGACGAAGTCGGGCCCACTGCCAACACCTATCCGGTAGCCCGTCAGTGCGTTGTTGTCGTCGATCAACTCGGGCCGGGTGCCGTGCGGATCCACGATCGCGCCCACGTAGTACGGGCCGTCGCTGCCCGGTGGGATCAGATAGGCATTGCCATTCACGGGCACCGTGGCGCACTGGTTGGGGTACAGGTAACCCGTCGCAGCCGACCCCACCCAGGAGTCCTTGGGCGCTCCCGAGGACGGATCCGCATCGGCGCGGATGGTGTCATCGGCCGACAGGTACACCTCCACGTCCGTGGAGTCGGCCAGCGTGCCTCGGTTGCAGACCGTCACCTGGGTGCTGAGGGGATTGCCGTTCTGGACACTGGCGGGGCCTGTCACCGACGTGACGACGAAGTCGGGCCTGTTGCCCACACCCATCCGATAGCCCGCCAGCGCGTTGTTGTCCTCGATCAGCTCGGGACGCATCCCGCGCGGATCCACCACGGCGCCCACGTAGTAGGGGCCATCCATGCCCGGCGGCGGCGTATAGGCATTGCCGCTCACAGGCACGGTGACGCACTGGTTGGGGTTCAGCACGTTCGTGGAGGCCGAGCCCACCAAGGAGTCCTCGGGAGGGCCCGGATACGGGTACGCATAGGCGTGGATGGCATCGTCGGTGGACAGGTAGACCTCCACGTC